>DASYOS010000169.1:0-3499 GCA_036007525.1 Chitinophagaceae bacterium
GGATTTATTTCAAGATACGATCATAAAACTGGTGAGAACCGCGCTGTAAGTGTTTGGCCTGATAATCCTTTGGGAGGAGGAGTTGATTTTATTAAATACCGTTTTCAATGGAACTTTCCCATTTTCTATTCACCTAATAATCCGAAAAAAATATATGCTGCGGGCAATGTATTATTCGCATCGGAAAATGAAGGTGCAAGCTGGACAGCCATTAGCGGAGATCTTACCACAAATGATAAATCAAAACAAAAGTCAAGCGGAGGACCCATCACACAGGACAATACCGGTGTAGAAGTATATTGCACCATTTTTACCGCAGGAGAATCTCCTTTGGAAAAAGATCTTTTATGGACCGGCAGTGATGATGGATTGATACATATAAGTAAGGATGGCGGGCAACATTGGGATAATGTAACGCCTCCTGATGCAGGCAAATTAATGATGTGGAATTGTGTTGAAAGTGATCCATTTAAAAAAGGGACTGCTTATTTTGTTGGTACAAAATATAAAGTAGATGATTTTACTCCATACATATTTAAAACAGAAGACTATGGAAAAACCTGGAACAAAATAACAAATGGTATACCTGCTTTGCATTTTACAAGATGTTTACGGGCTGATAAAAAAAGGCCGGGACTTTTATATTGCGGTACTGAATATGGAATGTACATAAGTTATGATTATGGAAATAACTGGAAGCCATTTCAATTGAATTTGCCAATGGTTCCTATAACCGATCTTACCATAAAAGACAACGATCTTGTTGTTGCAACACAGGGAAGGGCTTTTTATGTGTTGGATGATCTCACACTTATACAGGAAAATCAATCCGGTATTACACAAAGCAACTTAAAAGTATTTCCTATAAGGGATGCGGTGCTGATGAAAGGCTCTCAAAATCTAAATGTAAAAAATGCAGGTATGAATCCTCCCAACGGGGTGGTAGCAAATTATTTTCTTAAAAACTTTGCTGACAGCGCCCTTTTGACTATTAAAGTACTTGATAAAAATAAAAATATAATTAAAACTTTTAGTACCAAATCCACGCCAACAGGTGATATCGGAAAAATAGATGCCGCTAAAGGAATGAACCAATTCGTTTGGGATATGCAATATCCGGATGCCGAAAAAGTAGAAGGGATGGTATTATGGAATAATATAAGAGGAGGCTTAAAAGCAGCACCCGGAAAATATTATGTGCGGGTAATTAATGAAAAGAAAGACAGCACAGAAAGTGAATTCACCATCAAAGCAAACCCCAATTACAAAACAACTCAACAGGAGTATGATGAACAATTCAGCTTTCTTTCAACAGTAAGGGATAAGTTCAATGAAATTCAAAAAGCAATAAAAAATATCAGGGAAGTTAGAAAACAAATAAGTGATTTTATGTCGCGGCAGGGAAAAGATACTGTTGGTGAGATAAAGCAACTTGCCGATTCAATCAATAAGCGAATGACAAAAGTTGAGGAAGCATTGTACCAGACAAAAGCAAAAAGCTCGCAGGATGTTTTAAATTTTCCAATCAGGCTTAATGATAAAATTGCAGGGTTATATAATTATGCTGCTTCAGGAAATTATGCCCCAACTGCACAGGTTAAAGAAGCTTATGCTGATCTTTCTGCACAGGCAGATGCTCAACTTAATAAATTAAAAACAATTTTTAGTGTTGATGTACCGAGATTAAATCAATTAATAAGAGAAAAGCAGTTGCCTGTAATTGGTGTAAAGAAGGAATAAAAAATCAACGGCTTTAATCTTCATTCAACATATCAGGTCTTCTCTCCTGTGTTCTTTTCAGAGATTCTTCATGGCGCCATGCTTCAATGTTAGCATGATTACCCCTTAATAAAACATCAGGCACTTTCCATCCACGAAAGTCTTCCGGCCTGGTATAAACTGGCGGAGCTAATAAATTATCCTGGTAAGAATCAGTAAGGGCTGATGTTTCATCACTTAATACTCCTGGTATCAGTCTGCCGATCGCATCAACCAAAACGGCAGCGCCCAATTCTCCCCCGCTTAAAACATAATCCCCGATCGAAATTTCTTTTGTAATAAAATGGTCCCGCACTCTTTGATCAATTCCTTTATAATGTCCGCATATTAAAAGCAAATTATTTTTTAATGATAATTGGTTTGCAATTTTCTGATTAAAATTTTCGCCATCAGGCGTAAGAAATATGACTTCTTCGTATGTTGTAATTTTTTGCAGACCTTCAATTGCATTTATCAAAGGTTCCACCATCATCACTAATCCTGCTCCTCCACCAAACTGGTAATCATCCACTTGCCCATGTTTGTAATTAGTATAGTCTCTTAAATTAAAAAGATTTACGTTCAGTAAGCCCTTTTCTTTTGCTCTTTTTAAAATAGAGTGAGAAAAAAAACTTTCCATCAATTCAGGAACCACCGAAATAATATCAATTTTCATTTTGCAAACTTACTAATTGAAAAATTGCTGTGTTCACGCCTTTTATTTTTGCAATCCAGAAGAGACGGCTTTGTGCGCTAGCAAGTCTCCCCTATCGGGGGAGATTTAGAGGGGGCTAATAAAATCATCCAATTCTCTTTTCTGTTTTTTAGTAGGCCTTCCCTGCTTGCTTTGTCTTTTTCCTGTTTGAAATACAAAAGCCGTTTCCTTTACTTTTATTTTTTCCTCTTCTGGTATATGATCAATATAATATTTTATAGCCTCAGAATATTGGAGACGATTATGTAATAAAGTCGCTACTTCTATCAGCCACTTTTTTGCTTCTGTTTTTACTTCATATTGGTCACCAATCTTTACAATTCTGGCTGCTTTCATATTTACGCCTTTGCTTTTTACTTTGTTGCCTGCGCAAGCATCGGCCGCAATACTTCGGGTTTTAAAAAGACGGATAGCCCACAGGTATTTATCCAATCTAAGTTTTTCTTTTTCTGCCATATTTCAAAGATAAAAATCTTTTATACAGATGGAAAATCTTAGGATATTTACTTACTTTTAGTATCAGTAGTTTTCAAATACTAAAAATGAAAAAAATATTTTTTTTAGCAGCACTCACAATATTAATTTTTGCTTTTGCTAAAAAAAAAGAGAATAGCAATACATGGATAAGAATAAACCAACTTGGTTATACACCTTCGGGAATTAAAGTCGGAGTGTGGTGCACAAAAAGCGGAGATAACATTTCATCTTTTTCATTGATTGATTCCGTAAGTGGGAAAAAAGTTTATTCAAATACTGCAGGAAAACAATTTGGTGCATACGGCCCTTTCAAAAATACATATCGCTTAAATTTTTCTTCTTTTAATAAATCGGGTGTGTATTATTTAAAAGCAGGAAATGCTGTATCTCCTGTTTTTAAAATTGATAAGGATGCTTACAAAGGAAGTGCAGATTTCTGTTTGCAATATATGCGTCAGCAACGTAGCGGGTTCAACCCTTATTTAAAAGATAGTTGTCACACCCATGATGGATATACATTGTACGGGCCAATGCCTGACAGTACTCATA
>DASYOS010000170.1:0-3835 GCA_036007525.1 Chitinophagaceae bacterium
GGATAAGCTATCAACACGGGAGTTAGTAGATTATATAAGGCTTGAAAAATTAAGAGGCTCAGAAACTGTAAATTCATTAAGCCTGGAAAAAAATACCAGGGATGCAGGGCCGCCATCTGTATTAATATTAACCATGATAGGCGCTATTGTGGCTTCAAAAAAAATAAGAGGCGGTAGTGGCATTCATCTCGCCACCGGCATTGTAATAAGCGTTTTGTATATTTTAATTAGCAGATTTTCTTCTGTTTTTGCTATGAAAGGAAATTTTAATCCTGTATTGGCAGCCTGGTTGCCCAACATCTTTTTCGCTATTTTGGCTTATTATTTATATCGAAGAGCGCCTAAATAGAAAACATGAAACTGAAAAGTGGAAATAAAAACAAAATCATTTTAGTCTCTTACTTTTCACGTTTGACGTTCACGATGTAATTATTCCACATTCATTGTTAACTTTACATTCTTGCGTAAAATAAATAAATACTATGGGTGTTATTAAAGATAAATTCAAGGAAAAGGCAGAAATAATGTCAGCAGAAGTAAAGGAAATTTTAAAGCAGCATGGTGATAAAAAAATAGGAGAGGTTACTTTATCGCAGGTTTACCAGGGTATGCGTGGTATTACCGGCCTCGTTACAGAAACATCTTTGTTAGATGCGCAGGATGGGATTCGTTTTCGCGGATATTCAATTCCTGAACTGCAACAAAAATTACCAAAAGCTTCAGGCGGCTCAGAGCCATTGCCTGAAGGATTATTTTACCTGATGTTAGTGGGTGAATTACCGGATGATGATGATGTGCATCATCTTACCAGTGTATGGCAACGTCGCAGCCATGTTCCTAATCATGTATTTGCTACTATTGAAGCCCTGCCTGTTACTACACATCCTATGACACAGTTTGTTGTAGCAATCATGGCTTTGCAAACCGAGAGTCAGTTTGCAAAAAAGTATGCAGCGGGTCTTAGTAAAAAAGATTATTGGGAGGCAGTGTTTGATGATTCAATGGATCTTATAGCACGGCTGCCAAGAGTTGCATCATATATCTATCGTCGTAAATATAAAAATGGCGATCATATTCAACCCAACGGGCTACTGGATTGGGCAGGCAATTTTGCTCATATGATGGGTTATGAAGATGAGGGTTTTAAGGAGCTAATGCGTTTGTACATGACCATTCATGCAGATCATGAAGGTGGAAATGTATCTGCACATACAACGCACTTGGTTGGTTCTGCATTAAGTGATCCCTATTTAAGTTTTGCAGCCGGAATGAATGGACTGGCCGGCCCTTTACATGGCTTAGCAAACCAGGAAGTTATTAAATGGATATTTGATATGAGAGAGGATTTAAATACGGATTGTCCTTCTAAAGATCAAATAGTTGAATACGTTAAAAAAACTTTGGAAGAAGGTAAAGTGGTGCCGGGTTATGGTCATGCTGTACTACGTAAAACCGATCCACGATTTACTGCTCAAATGGAGTTTGGTAAAAAGCATATGCCTGATGATCCTTTAGTTAATACAGTATGGAATATTTATGAAGCTGTACCTCCGATTTTACAATCGCTGGGGAAAATAAAAAACCCCTGGCCAAATGTAGATGCTCATAGCGGTGCATTATTAGTGCACTATGGCATGAAGGAGTATGAATTTTACACCGTTTTATTTGGTGTATCAAGATCCTTGGGTGTATTGGCAAGTTTGTGTTGGGACAGGGCATTTGGGTTTCCTCTTGAAAGGCCCAAGTCTATTACCAATGCCCAGGTTAAATTATGGTTGGAGGGCAAAGATGAAATTTGGGGAGAATGATTTACTTTTAAAAAATTCCTGGGGGTATAGCTCAGCTGGCTAGAGTACTTGCATGGCATGCAAGGGGTCATCGGTTCGAATCCGTTTACCTCCACAAAAGGCTTTTATTACAAAATCTAATCTGCTAAAAAAGACAAGATGAAATTATTATTATTACTTCTAATGGCTGCTGTTATTGGCTCATGCAGCCAAACGGAAACAAAAACAAAAACCAAAGAGGAAATTGTAAAAGAAACAATTGATAGCATTAACAATGCGAAATATGCAGCCCAGGGTATAATTATACCACCGGGAACAACTATAACGCCTGAACAATCTAAAGAGCAAATTATTCAGCAATATGAAATCAAAAAAAAGAATGAAGAAAGGAGAAAAGCTAATGAGGAAAAGCGCCAGGATGATTTAAGGTATGCTGAAATGAGGATTAATGAATTGCAAACAGAACTTGCCGTACAATACGATAAGTATGAAAATATTAAAGGTGTTAAGCTATTAAGATCATCCCAGGAAAGGGAAATTCAAATAAGGGATCAATTACGAAAGATCAAGGATATTGAAAATGAAATTGAATACCTGGAAGGAACAGTAAGAAATATAAAGGCAGGAAGAAAATATTACCTGCCTGATCCTAACCAAACTGATAGTGTGGTATATAAAAACTAAAGTCCATAAACTTTTGCAGACCTTATAGATGATTGATCAATAAAAAGATATATGGAATACCCGGTATTCTCCACTATTTCTTTTCTTTAGTTTTTGTTTTTTTCGATTCTCCCTCTTCTTTTATTTTTTCCTTTACTATTTCTACCTTTTTAGGAGGAGATTTTTTAATGTACTTGGGATGGATGTTACCCGGTCCAAAAACGCTATTGCTATTTGCATGGCTTCTGGCCTTAGCTTTAGATTGCTGCTTTACTATCTTTTTACTTTTGTATGAGTTTCCTGATTGTGCAAACACAAAGCCACTAAACAGGAATATAGAGAGGAGAAGGATTTTTGTTTTCATTTCAAATCAATTTTACTAACTAAAAAGGCATAAATCATGCCTCTTAATAAAAAAGTTGATAAAATATTTTGATAAACTAAAAAAATTAGTATTTTTACACTAAGCAAATTAGTTTATATGCCAGTAGCAGGACAAAATTTAAAATACTTACGTAAACTCCGGGGATGGACTCAGGATGAGTTTGCAAATAAATTAGGTATTAAGCGCTCACTTATCGGTGCTTATGAAGAAGAAAGAGCTGAGCCCCGCCTTGAGGTGTTGGAGATAATCAGCGATATGTTTAAAGTAACGCTTGATGAATTGCTGCGAAAGGATTTAAGTGTTACACAAGGCAGCAGTTACCTTGCTAAAAGGCGCCAGCTAAAAATGATGAATGCTGACAGGAATATTATTCATTTTGTTCCGGTAAAAGCAGCAGCAGGGTATCTTGCGGGATATGGTGATAGTGAATTTATTGATGAACTCAATACTTTTACCTTGCCCATGTTAACCGGCGGAAATTATCGTGCCTTTGAAATAATTGGCGATAGTATGATGCCAACTCCTTCCGGAAGTATTATAGTAGGTGAAAAAATAGAAAATCTGGATGATGCTAAAAGTAATCTTGCTTACATCGTTGTAAGTAAAAATGAAGGCATTGTATATAAGAGAGTTGTTAAAAGTAATCGTATTAAAAATAAAGTAACATTAGTAAGCGATAACCCCGCTTATCAACCATACCAGGTAAATGCGCATGATATACTGGAAATGTGGCAAGCTAACGCAATCATTAATAAGGTTACACAGCAGCAAAGGTGGGATGTAAATGCTTTGGCAAATCTTGTTAATAACTTGCAGGATCAGGTAAGCAGCATGGCTAAAAAAATGAATTAGGTTTGTAAATACCCATAAAGATTTTGCTTCATTCTTACAATTAGAATGCAGCCGTACAGATACATCGATTAACAATTAAAAGCACAGTTATGATCAAATTACAAATCGTAGGCAACCTTGGTAAGGATTGCATCGTAAAAGAAGTGAA
>DASYOS010000171.1:0-2445 GCA_036007525.1 Chitinophagaceae bacterium
TTACAAAAGTTGATTAAGCGAAATAAAGATTATTGTCCATCAGTAATTAATACTGATAAGAACCCTGCCTATAATCAAGCCATTCAAGAATTGAAACAAGAAGGATTGTTATCTGAAAATGTAAAACACTTACAAATAAAATATCGAAATAATCGCTTAGAATCTGATCATGGCAAACTCAAACAACTAATCAATCCAACTCGTGGTTTTCAATCCATGAAAACGGCTTACGCTTCAATTAAAGGGTTTGAAATAATGCGTATGTTTAGAAAAGGACAGTTCAATTTTTGGATGTATGGCAATCGAAATGAAATCAAATTTATTAATCAATTGTTTCATGTTTACAGCTGAGTCGCATGAAAAACATACTAGCTTTGACCTTATTTTATTTTTTGCAACGGAGCCTTATTAGGTATATAATATGAACATGCATAAGCAAATGAAACCCACACTACTTATTTTTCTATTTTGCTTGGGTATAAACCTAATAAGCTCAAGCATTTTTGCAGAAAATATCACTTTACCAAACAAAACTTTTCTATATCTTCTTATTACGCCAGAAGAAATTAAACGTGGTTATTTGTCCCCGCAATGTATGAATGAATGGCTTTATCAGCAATTTTATAAAAAAAATATAGAGTTAATGAAAAATCCTCAACAATATCCTCCTCTATTCCAAGAAGATATAAATAATAGGGATCAAGCAGGAAAATGTGCTTTTTATTTATATGACTTTAATAAACAAGCTGGGGTTCGTATTACAAACGATCAAATATCAACCTTGCATATGACGGATGAATTAGAAACAGTTTCTAGCGATGGTTATACTATTTCAATGGTTTGTTTAAAAGATACTAAATTATCCCCTCTTGCGCCTAATAATGCTTATCGTGGTGTTTGTGTTCAAAATGGAATTCAACAAATTGAATTAAATATTCCTGAAGAAGAATATTCTAGATTTCAGTTTCAAGGTTGGCTAACTGAGTAAAGAATGGTGATACCTTCTGTACACTAAAATATTTTTAAATCCAGGCCTTTATGAAAAATTTCAATTTCTTTGTCTGAGGGTCACCCCATGCCGGGATTCGTGCCTATATCCCACATAACCATATATCGGAATAAATCCCTTCATAGTGGCAATCTGTAGATTTCAAACAAATCCAGCACCATAGAATTCATCCAGCAAATCTTACGTTTTATCAAAAGGGCGATTAAAACTCGTTTACAGTACATAAGCATTTCACGAATTTATCAGTTTCTTCAAAAAATAGATTATGTCCTGAATTTTCAAACCAAATATACTCCTTATAAGGGGCTTCTATTTTTTTAAAATATTCATAAATGGGTGATGAAGGAGTTATAAAATCTTTCCTGCCGGCAAAGATGTATATCGGTGTGCAATAATTTGTTTTATCTCCCAAGTTAATATTTAATATTTCATCAAAAAATGTTTTCGATTTTAATAAATTAAAAGTGCCGCATATCAGATAAAAATAATCTAATAAAGAATATTCAGGAACACAAAGCGCATTAATAATTATCAGAAAAAAATCAAATTTATTAATACCAACCTTATTTAATTGAAATTGCCATTTTCTCAAAACTGAAAAATCTTTTATTGTTAAATTAGTCAATTCAGCATTCTTAAAAGAGCTAAGTTTTTCCAGAGCCTTTATTGCATTTTTATTATTATTCTCATATGCAATTTTTAAGGCGTTCTCGTAACCTATTTTTTCATTAATGTTGGTATTGATAAATTGTCCTACTCCAATGTATCCATAAATCAATTCGGGATAATCTTGCGCTAATTTTAAACCTAAGGCACTTCCCCATGAATGGCCTAAAATAAGGCTCCGTTGCAAAAAATAAAATAAGGTCAAAGCTTAGTATGTTTTTCATGCGACTCAGCTGTAAACATGAAACAATTGATTAATAAATTTGATTTCATTTCGATTGCCATACATCCAAAAATTGAACTGTCCTTTTCTAAACATACGCATTATTTCAAACTCTTTAATTGAAGCGTAAACCGTTTTCATGGATTGAAAACCACGAGTCGGATTGATTAGTTGTTTGAGTTTGCCATGATCAGATTCTAAGCGATTATTCGATATTTTATTTGTAAGTATTTTACATTTTCAGATAACAATCCTTCTTGTTTCAATTCTTGAATGGCTTGATTATAGGCAGGGTTCTTATCAGTATTAATTACTGATGGACAATAATCTTTATTTCGCTTAATCAACTTTTGTAAAAAAAGTTTAGCCGCTTTCGTATTGCGCCGCTTTGAAAGATAAAAATCCAGTGTATTGCCTCGCTCATCTATAGCGCGATACAAATATTTCCATTCACCTTTAACTCGAATGTATGTTTCATCAATATGCCAACGACTTGAATAACGCTTTTGATACCATTCAAGTTTATTTTTTAGTAAAGGAGCATAGT
>DASYOS010000172.1:0-2658 GCA_036007525.1 Chitinophagaceae bacterium
GGCCAAACTGTGGCATGATCTCTCTTGAATCATATAATACACTGTCTTTGTATTTTTTTAATATCTCAACTTCAACAAAATTTCCGCTAACAATTTTTTGACCTTTGCCGTCGCTTATAATTTTGTACTCTGTGCCGTCAGAGAATTTTTTAGTGGATTCAGTGCATGAGCACAAAAAAATCAGACCTGTAATAAATAAATAAAATAATTGCTTCATTGTTTATGTTTTAAAAATTAATAACTACTTAATTGCTCTTTGTTTTCTTTGATAGCCTCTTTAAATTTTTGTACAACTTCATCCAGAGGCTCTGTATTTTTGCCTCCTGATGCATTAAAATGTCCACCTCCATTAAAATATCTTCTTGCAAAGGTGTTTACATCAAAACTGCCTTTGCTGCGAAATGAGCTTTTGCGCTCATCTCCCCTGTCTATAATTATGCAAGCTAGTTTTATACCATGAATGCTTAATGGGAAATTAACCAACCCTTCAGTATCACCTGTTTTTACATTGAATTTTATAAGATCTGCCTGTGGTATGGCAATCAATGCTGTATTGTAATCGTAAAAAACTTCCATGCGGTTAAGCAATACATGACCAAAAAAACGAAACCTGCTTTCCAGAAAGTTGTCAAATAAATTTTCATGAATTTTACTATGGTTTAGTCCCCGATTTTTTAAATCAGCCACCATAGTATGTACGCTTGCAGTTGTGGAGTTAAAACGAAAAGATCCTGTATCCGTCATTACACCGGCGTATAAACATTCGGCAGCATCTACATTTATTTTATCAGCATTACTGGAGTTGATAATAAAATCGTACACCATTTCACAAGTAGAGCTTTTTGTTACATCACTGATCCCATAATTAAAAACTTCAGCCTGAGGCTGTTGATGATGATCTATTAAAATTTTTGTACAGGATAAGTTGGTTAACACGACAGCCATCTTCCTGGTTCTGTCCATCGTATTAAAATCCAGACAAAACAACCATTCCGCTTTTGATAAAACTTCAGTTGCCTTTGCTGTTTGCATTTCATAATCTAACACTTTTTTACAACTGGGCATCCAACTTAAAAAACCTGCCCAATTTGTAGGAGAAACTACTGTAACAGTATGCCCTAATTGTATTAAAAAATGGTATAACCCTAAGGCAGAGCCCATAGCATCTGCATCAGGCTTTTGGTGAAAAGTGATTACAATGTTTTTAGGTTGAGTAAGTAAAGGAAATATATCTGTAACGGGTTGCATAAAAGGCTGCAAAAGTAGGCTAAATTTAGATTTTAAAATAGTAATTGTAAAGATACTGAGATGTAAAAAACAAAAAGAGCGTTATTACCTTATTGGAATTCCTGAATCCTCGTATCTTGCGGCTCAAAAAAGTAATAATGACTAACAGAACCTTTACAATGATTAAGCCCGATGCCACCGGGAAAGGACATACAGGCGCTATTTTACAAATGATAAATAAAGCCGGATTTCGTATTGTGGCTTTAAAAATGACCAATCTTTCAAAAGAAAAGGCAGGGGAGTTTTATGCAGTTCACAAGGAAAGACCTTTTTATGGAGAATTGGTGGAGTTTATGAGCCGTGGACCAATTTCTGCAGCAATACTAGAAAAAGATAATGCAGTGGAAGATTTTAGAAAACTTATTGGCGCAACCAATCCTGCGAATGCGGAAGAAGGAACTATTCGTAAATTATATGCCGCTTCTGTTGGTGAAAACGCTGTTCACGGAAGCGATAGTGATGAGAACGCAAAAATTGAAGGAGATTTTTTCTTTAGTATGTTGGAGCAATACTAAAATAATATTATAAAACGCTTAAACCATCCCGCTTAACTGGGATGGTTTTTTATTTTGAGAAACGTATCTTCAGCATTAATTTATTAGTATGAAAAGATTATTGGTATGCATTTATCTTTTAACGCTTCAGTTATCAATAACAGCACAGCAGGCTAACATTACTTCTTATAAAAAAACCGTTGCCAACATTTCTATGAGAGATGGCATAAAACTCTACACCGTCATTTTTTCTCCGGTAAACGCAACAAAACCTGTACCCGTTCTTATACAACGTACGCCTTATGGAGCAAGCACTCCGGATAATTTCAATATTCTTATTCTTCCTTATCTCAGTAATATGGCTAAGGATGGATACATTTTTGTTTTCCAGGATATTAGAGGAAAGTATAAAAGTGAAGGCAAGATGGAGATACATCAACCTTTGATACATCAAACACAAAAAGGTGCAATCGACGAAAGCACGGATACGTGGGATACGATTGATTGGCTAATAAAAAATGTTTCGAACAATAATGGCAAAGCCGGTATTCTTGGTATTTCTTATCCGGGATGGCTGGCATTGGTTGGCGCTGTTGATCCGCATCCTGCATTAAAGGCCTCATCGGAGCAGGCATGCATGGGGGATCTTTTTTTAGGTGATGACTTTCATCATAATGGAGCTTTTCGCTTAAGCTATGGAATGGAATATAGTTATGAAATAGAGCATGATCAAACTACTGATAGCGATTTTCCTTTTCCTCAATTTGATCTGTATGATTGGTATTTAAAACTAGGTTCATTAAAAAATGTGAACGATAATTATTTTTATAATAAAATACCAACATGGAACAATTTTGTGAAGCATTCTGATTATGAT
>DASYOS010000173.1:0-2664 GCA_036007525.1 Chitinophagaceae bacterium
TATTTCTTTTTAGGGTTTATTGCATCTGCCTTGTTTGTATCTGTGGGTTTTGGTAAATTATTTATTACCGGGCCTTGCGTTTCAGGATTAATCGCTGGTTTTGGTGTTTCAAAATATTGTTGCATTTGTTGTAATTGCTGAAGTATTTGCATTGCCCGTTGATTATCCGATGCTAAAGCTCCCTGTTTATCTTCATCTAACGCATTGAAATATGCAATTTCCTGCTCAAGATCTTTTCTAAGGCTTGCATAAACTTTCTTAGCTAATAGAGTATCACCCGCTTTATAAGCAGCTAAAAGAAATTGTCCTGCTATTTGGTTATGCCTTTGATCCCGTGAAACCATGCCATAAGGGAAGTTTTCCTGTAGCAACATTTTATCACATTTTTCCAGTAGCTTTTTTGCATCGCCCTTTCTTTCGTTGTCGGCTAAATTAATAGCAGCTAAAGCATACTGCATCCTGATGGTATTAAGGTGCCTTCTGTTTTCTTCGTCATAGTAAACCCCTTTTTTATCGGCATTCCCAAATACAAATTTGTTAAGCATTTTATCTACCACCCAGTTGCGGTTAACATCGCCATTTTTTACAGGAACAAGCCGGTAGGTTAAGCCATCTGTTCTTAAGTAAGGTTCAAAACCTAACTCATTATATGGTGATGTAAAATAAATAGGCCGCTTCCACTTGTTGGCAGCAATTATATTAAGTATAGCTGCATCATTTTTACCGATAACATTTTTTGGAATGGTGAATGCAAGCTCACTAACTACACTATCATCAATATTCACAGCCCCACTCTTACGAACCATATCAAGATCAACAGGAACCTTTACGTTTTTGCTTGGGTAGATGTTAAGGTGTTCTTCCTGCCCCTGGGGCAAATACATTTTATTAAGATCATCACTGCCTGCATAATCCTTTAGCATTGTATATAAATCCAACGGTTGATATTGATCAACAGTTGCACCGGGTAAATCAGGGAAGAAATAAACTGCGTCTCTCTTGCTTCCTAATATTTGCTCGGGAGTCCATATCAAATCTATCGCATCACTTTGATTTACTTTATATCTTAATTGATTAATGTACCAATCAGTACCCAGCAAGCTTGAATTTATTACACGAACATCCCTGCGTACTCCTTCTACTTCCTGTGCATACCATAAGGGATATGTATCATTATCTCCAAAGGATATTACGATGGCATTAGGGGCACAGCTTTCCAAATAATCAATTGCAAGATCTCTTGCTAAAACTTTTTTACTTCGGTCATGATCATCCCATTCCTGGCTGGCCATTAATACAGGTACAGCCAATATGCATAAAACGGCAGCTATATATCCGGCAATTTTGTTTTCCATAAACTTGTTAAGCTGCTCCTTTACAAATAATACACCTAAACCTATCCAGATGGCAAACGCATAGAATGAACCTACATATGCATAATCCCTTTCCCGGGGTTGGTTACCAGCCTGGTTAAGATAAAATACAATTGCAAATCCCGTAAAAAAGAAAAGCAGGCCAACAATTAAAGTATCTTTTTTATCTTTTTTATATTGATATATTAAACCAAGAATTCCTAAAATTAGAGGCAAGGCAAAAAGTTTATTATTAGCCTTATTGTGTTTTAAACTATCGGGCATTTTACTTTGGTCGCCAAGCCGTATATTATCTAAAAAACCAATTCCTGTTTTCCAGTTACCATCTCTTCTGTTGCCTACATCAATTCCCTGTATATCATTTTGTTTTCCTGCAAAATTCCACATAAAATACCGCAGGTACATCCAGTTGGATTGATAGGCAATCGCAAATTTTATATTATCGCCCATAGTTGGTTTTCCATCATAGGCGCCTGTTTTAGGGTCTCTGCCTACATTATCAGTAAAACCTAAATAGTAATCAGCATGGCTTTGGTCGTTACTTGCATCCCACATTCTGGGCAAAAAATGTTTGTCTTCAGGTGCGTATTCAGTTACATATTTTTTTCCTTTCTTTTCATATTTATCTTTCCCTTTTACATATGTATCAACCGGTTTTTGTTCAGCAATTTCTGCAGTAAAATCCTGGCCGTATAATAATGGCCAATCACCATATTGCTCCCTGCCTAAATAACCTACAAGACTCACAGGATTATCAACATTGAACATATCAACCGAAGGATCAGCATTGGAACGTATAAGCGTTGTATAATAAGTTGAGAAACCAAGCAGCACAAAAGCAAAACTCCACATGGCAAGTTTTAAAAAGTTCCAGTTTCTTTTATTTGCAATTCTTATTGTATAATAAATAAGAATACCAAGTAAAATAAAGAAAAAGCTAAAGCCAAAGAAGAATGGCATTCCCAAAGAATTTTTGAAGAATATATCAAACTGTCCGGCTAATTTAATTGTCCATTGTATCATAGGCACCTGAACAATACCGGTAACAATACAACCAATTAAAAAAGCATATATAGTTCCTTTTCGTGTAACCTTATATTTTTTAAAATAGTAGATCATTACAATAGCAGGAATGGTAAGGATATTCAAAAGGTGAACGCCTACCGCTAGACCGATAAGGTAGAATATCAAAATAAGCCAGCGGTCTGCTCTTGTAAAATTTCCTTTAATGCCTTCTCTTTGTTCTTCCGTAACCTCATGCTCCCATTTAAGAGCAGCCCAAAATACTATA
>DASYOS010000174.1:0-6562 GCA_036007525.1 Chitinophagaceae bacterium
GTTTTTATCTGTAGAAAATATTGCTTTTATGTTTTTATCCTTCAAAAGATCTTTTAAAGTTTCAGCCCTTTGTTTTCCTTCAGATGTTAAATGTGGATCATTAGCAGGTTCAGCGCTTTTTTCTGCATGCCGTATAATATAAATGTTAGAAGTGCTTTGGCAGCCGATAAAGAAAAAGATTGATAAAAATAAAGCAGTACAGATAATAAATTTCATAGTAATAATTTAAAGGAAGTTACAAAGTATTCTTATTTTAATGGTTCATAATTATTTATGCGACCAACCTGGATTCCTGTTTGGAAACATGCTCCATTTCTGCGTTTGTTAATGCCTGTAATTGCAGGTATTTTACTACAATGGTATATCCAGTTTGAGTTGCAGCAGATTTTATTGGCTGCAATATGTTTTTTTGTTGCTTTTATTGCTTTTCAATTATTGCCTTTGGCATTGCGCTTTAAGCTTCAGGCACTACAGGGATTTGTTATTATCCTCATTTTAATGGTGCTTGGATTATTTATTACTTATCAAAAAGACATTAGAAATAATCAGGCCTGGTTTGGGAATGTTTACCACGATAGCGATTATATAATTGCGACGATTAATGAACCTTTGATTGAAAAAAATAAATCTTATAAAGCGGAAAGTTTAGTAGAAAATGTCTTGCATAATGATTCTATTAATAGTACCAAAGGGAAGATCATCATTTATTTTGAAAAAGATTCAGTTAATACAACTGCATTAAAATATGGTGATAAAATTCTTATTAGTAAAAAACTACAACAAATAAAAAATTCTGGAAACCCAGGCGCTTTTGATTATCAGCGCTATCTAACATTCCGCCAAATTTTTCACAATCTCTTTCTAAAAAAGGTTGATTGGATTATGCTTGATGAAAAAAATATTAATCCATTTAAACAATTTCTTTTTACGGCAAGGCAAAATGTTTTAAACATCCTGCAAAAAAATATGCAGGGGCATGATGACCAGCTGGCCATTGCAGAAGCCTTGCTAATTGGTTATACGCAAGATCTTGATAAGGATTTGGTTCAGGCATATAGCAATACAGGCGTAGTACACATCATTGCAATTTCAGGAATGCACCTGGGATTAATATATGTAATGCTTGTTTGGCTGTTTAATAAGATCCCATTTGTCAAAAGATCAAAAATTGTAAAAGTTACACTTATACTTTCGTGCCTTTGGCTTTTTACTTTGCTTACAGGCGGCTCTGCTTCCATTCTCCGTGCCGCTGTTATGTTCTCATGCATTGTTATCGGAAAAAATTTTAGCAGGCGTGCTTCTATTTATAATGCGCTGGCAGCATCTGCGTTTATACTTCTTTGCTATAATCCTTATTTTTTGTGGGATGTGGGTTTTCAGCTTTCTTATCTCGCCGTTGTAGGGATAGTGATATTTCAAAAGCCAATTTATCATCTTCTATATATTAAGAATAACTGGCTGAATAAAATTTGGCAATTAGTAACGGTTACTTTGGCTGCTCAAATATTAACCTTCCCTGTTTGCCTTTATTATTTTCATCAATTCCCCACTTTGTTTTTATTTACTAATATTTTGCTGGTGCCCTTATCAAGCCTGATTTTATTTGTAGAAATATTTTTGGTTGCCTTTTCATGGATCCCATTTGTTGGTATATATGCCGGAAAATTTGCCTGGCGGCTTATTTGGCTAATGAATAAAATTATTTTATGGTTCAATAGTTTGCCCATTTCTGTGTGGGATGCAATTTCCATATCAGTAGTATCCACCTTTCTTTTATATGGATTTGTGGTAAGTATGGGTTACTGGCTGCTGAATAAAAATAAAAGTGCTTTTAAGTTTTCCCTTCTTGCTCTACTTGCTTTTACCGTCTTAACGGGATATACAAAATTGAAAAGATTAAAGCAGCAAAAGCTAATTGTTTATAATGTTCCTCAACATCAATCTATAGATTTTATAAAAGGGAACACGTATAAATTCGTTGGTGATTCGGTTTTATTGGCAGACGGAATGTTACAAAATTTTCATTTAAAACCCGGGAGAGTTTTATTGCAGCTTAATAAGAGAGGTGATTTATTGCCTGCATTGTATCAGAATGGCAACTTTTGCCAATTTAATAATAAAAAGATATTGTTGATAGATAATTCAATTGTATTTCAACCGGCAGAACAAAAAATAAATGTTGATTATATAATTATCTCAAAAAACCCAAAGCTGTATATTCCGCAACTGTTACAGGTTTTCAATTGCCATCTATACATTTTTGATAGTTCTAACCCTTCGTGGAAAATTGCGAAATGGAAAAAAGATTGTGAAGAGCTACATTTGCGCTGCTATTCCGTTCCCGACCAGGGAGCATTTGTTATTGACTTGTAGATCTACCCTTACTAATGAGTAAAAAAATCCAATCTGCGCTTATCTCTGTTTTTAATAAAGATGGGCTGCAAAGTATTGTTCAGCTTTTACATTCACTTGATATAAAAATCTATTCAACCGGTGGCACACAAAAATTTATAGAAGAATTAGGCGTGCCCTGCGTTGCTGTGGAATCTCTCACGTCATATCCTTCCATTTTAGGTGGGCGGGTTAAAACGCTTCACCCATCTGTATTTGGTGGCATCCTTGGCAGAAGGGATAGTAAAAAAGATATAGAAGAGATGGCTGATTATAACATTCCTGAAATAGACCTGGTTATTGTTGACCTGTATCCTTTTGATGAAACAGTGAAATTAACATCAGACGAAAATACAATCATAGAGAAAATAGATATTGGTGGACCTTCCATGTTAAGAGCAGCAGCAAAAAATTTTAAAGATGTAGTAGTTATCGCTGCAAGAAAGGATTATTCAGAACTTAAAAAAAATTTAATACAACAAAAAGGAGAAACCACGATAGAGGAGCGAAAAGATTTTGCAATAAAAGCCTTTGATGTTTGTACCGGCTATGATATTGCAATCTCAAACTATTTTAATAAGACAGATTTCTTCAATCCTTTTTCCGGGCAAAAAAATATTCTGCGATATGGCGAAAACCCACACCAGGAGGCATTATTTTATGGAGATATAAATGAGGCTTTTACGCAACTTCATGGCAAAGAGCTCTCATATAACAATTTGGTGGATGCTGACGCAGCAATAAGTTTAATGGATGATTTAAAAGCTTTGCAGCCAACAGATGGGGAAGACCTGGAGGAGAATATTTTTGCGATAATTAAACACACCAACGTTTGTGGAATAGCCAGGAGGCAAACGCTAAAGCAAGCCTGGGACGCAGCATTGCAAGGCGACCCCGAAAGTGCTTTTGGCGGTGTATTGATCACCAATGCTGAAATAGATAAAGAAACAGCTTTAGCAATTAGTGAATTATTTTTTGAAGTTTTAATTGCTCCGTCGTTTAGTGGTGATGCTTTAGAAAAGCTGAAAAGTAAAAAAAACCGTATTCTGCTGCAGCAAAAACAAAACACTTCTTCTGCAAACCAATACAGATCGATATTGAACGGTAGACTTTCACAACAAAATGATGAAGGTAATTTTATAGAATGGAAAGAAGTAGGTGGAAGAGATTGTAGCCTACAAGAAAAAGAAGACCTTGCCTTTGCAAACATTATCTGTAAACATTTAAAAAGCAATGCAATTGCAATTGTAAAAAACATGCAATTGATTGGTAAAGGATGCGGACAAACATCACGAATTGATGCACTGCGACAGGCAATTGAAAAAGCCAAACAGTTTAATTTTGATCTTAATGGCGCCGTATTAGCAAGTGATGCTTTTTTCCCTTTTGATGATTGTGTAAAGATTGCTCACGCTTCGGGAATAACTGCATTTATACAACCCGGCGGCTCCATACGTGATAAGGATTCCATTGAATATTGCAAACAAAATAATCTGGTAATGGTTTTATCCGGCATGCGTCATTTTAAACATTAAAAAGCATGCAAAAATATTTAACTAAAAAATACTATGCTGATAAAAGCAAGGGAACTTCAACTAATAGAAAGGCCTTATTTGCATTGGGTTGGGTTAGCATTTTTTGGGGCACTACATGGCTTGTATCAAAAGAAGCCGTAAGAAATGTGCCTGCATTGCAAATAATTTCCATCAGGCAAATAATAGCCGGGGTATTATATATTGTTTTTTTTACTTATAAAAAACAATCATGGCCTAAAGGAAAACAATGGATAGCTATTTTGGTAATGAGTTTTTTAACTTTTATGCTAAGCAATGCGCTAAGCACATGGGGAGTAAAATTTATTCCGAGCGGTTTGGGTGCTATTATGGGGGCTATCTTTCCATTATGGCTTGTTATTATTACAAGAATTAATGGAAAAAAACTTCCGCGTTTAGCTTTGGTTGGCCTATTGATGGGCTTTAGTGGCGTGTGCATTATTTTTTACGAACACTTGAAAGATTTTATAAACCCGGATTTTACCTTTGGAATTCTGCTGTCATTAGCCGCTACTATTTCCTGGGCATTTTCTACTTTATATACTAAGCAGCAGGCAATAAATTTTAACCCGTACTTCAGTTTAGGATTTCAAATGCTTATATCGGGAATAATAATTTTGTTTGCTGCTGAAATTACAGGCAACACTGTTAATATATCCCAAATTCCTGCATCATCATGGTGGGCTATTAGTTATCTTGTTATTATTGGATCGGTGTTAACTTTTGTTGCTTATATGTATACACTTCAACATTTACCAACTGCGCTTGCTGCTATCTATGCGTATATAAATCCAATTGTTGCTGTAATAATTGGCTCGATATTTCTTAATGAAAAGCTCACCATTTTTATTGCAATCGGTGGTGCTATTACTATTGCAGGAGTGTATGTAGTAAACAATAGTTTAAAGAAGAAAATCACTGACCTATCACCCAAAGGTGGAACCTAGTTTAAAAAATATTTTTTCTTAGTGCCGATGCCTATCCTTCCACATCTCATTAAATGTTTTTTGACTGAAATGTAATTCACCTCTGTTTTTTTGCCAGCCTTTAAAAATTTTATTAACCACCCAGCTCTTCATTTTGCCATTACTCATGTTCATCATACCTCTGCTTAAAGATGCTTTTTTCCACATTTTCCAGGCAAATTTTTCTGCAAAAGAAACAGTTCCGTTTTCTACAGCTTCATTTCGATTTTCCAGAAGCAATTCGTGTAAATTTATTTTCACTGCGCAAACTTCTGTGCAATTGCCACAAAGCGAAGAGGCATAACTTAAATGTTTATAGTCATCCATTCCCTGCAGATGTGGAGTGATCACACTGCCTATGGGGCCGCTGTAAGTTGCGCCATAAGCATGTCCGCCGATATTTTTATATACCGGACACGCATTTAAACATGCGCCACACCGGATGCAATAAAGGCTTTCTCTTTGTTTAGCGTTTGCCAAAATATTTGTTCGCCCATTATCAAGCAATATCACATACATTTCTTCAGGCCCATCTGTTTCATTTGATTGTTTTGGTCCGCTGATAATCGTATTGTAAACAGTTATTTTTTGACCTGTTCCATAAGTTGCAAGCAATGGCCAGAATAATCCAAGATCTGTTATAGATGGAATTATTTTTTCAATGCCAACAATAACAATATGAGTTTTGGGAAAAGCTGTGCTTAATCTTGCGTTGCCTTCATTTTCAGTTACAGCAATACTTCCTGTATCGCTAATAATAAAGTTGGCGCCGGTTATCCCAACTTCTGCCTGCACATATTTCTCTCTTAGTTTTTGCCTTGCTACTAACGTGAGTTCTTCCGGTGTTAAATTTGGATCTGTTCCTAATTTTTCAGCAAATAATTTTGCCACATCTTCTTTGCTTTTATGCATGGCTGGTGTAACAATATGGTAAGGCGCTTCACCATCTAATTGCTGAATGTATTCACCAAGATCTGTTTCAACACTTTCAATATTATTTTTTTCTAAAAACGAATTTAGATGGATCTCTTCTGTTACCATGCTCTTGCTCTTCACTATCGATATGCAATCTTTTGCTTTACAGATATTCAGAATTTCATCTAATGCATCTTGTGCCGTGCACGCCCAAATAAGCTTACCGCCATTCTTAGTAAAATTCTTTTCAAACGCTTCCAGCTGCTGGTCTAATGTTTCAATTGCTTTCCATTTAATATTTTTTGCTCTTTCTCTTGCAAGGTGAAGTTCACTGAACTGTTGTTTACCCTGTGGTACTACTGCATTATATTTCCCGATATTAAAATTTATCTTTTGGCGATGCTCCAGGTCAGCACTTTTTGTTGTGCTTTTAGCTTTGAATGTTTCTGCTGTTTCCGTCATTCTCTAATATTGATTTTTAACACCTGCAATTCCTTACCAATTTTTGTAAAAGCTTCAATAGCTTTATCAAGGTGTTTCTTTTTATGCGCTGCACTTATTTGAACCCGGATACGTGCCTGCCCTTTAGCTACTACTGGAAAGAAAAATCCTATCACATAAATTCCTTCTTCTAAAAGTTTTGCTGCAAAATCCTGTGCCAACACAGCATCGTACAACATTATAGGAACAATGGGGTGATCCCCCGGCTTAATATCGAAACCGGCCGCTGTCATTTTC
>DASYOS010000175.1:0-3938 GCA_036007525.1 Chitinophagaceae bacterium
AGGCCATGGCAATGAACCTCTGTTTCTTTCAAAGCTGGCATCCAGTACCCTGTCAGCATCTGATGTTACTAAAACACTTTCCGATTTTCTGGGTTCTTTTATAACAACTGGTTTATTTTTAGGTGCTGCATTAGTTACGGGTGTATTCGCATTATTTACAGTAGTTCCAGGTTTAGTTATGGGGGCATTAGCTTTATTTTTTGCAGCTTCTAAATATGCTTCCTTTTCTCTTTCCTTTCTTTCATATTCAGCTTTTCTTCTGGCTAATGCTATTTCTTTTTTTATCATTTCTGATATCATCCCTCTCACTTTCGCATCCTGCCTTCTCTTATTATTTATTTGGGCAGATAATTCTTTTTGTCGTCCTTTTAGTTTAACAATTAAATTTTCTTTTTCCGCTTGTTGTTTTTCAAGCATATTAACTTCCTTATTTTTTTCTTGAAGGGCATTCTTCTTTTTTTGTTTATTCCCTGATAGTTCGTCTATCCGCTGTTGTAAAAGCTGTTGAGTACGGGCAATATTCTCTCCTTGCTGTTCACGATAAGTGCGATAAGATTTTAAATAAGTGATACGTTTAATAGCATCGTTAAAACTTGAGGAAGAAAATATAAAACTTAAAAAATCATAGCTGTTACGATTTTTATAAGCATACACCATGCTCTGTGCGTACTCCTGTTTTAAAGTATCTAATACCCTGGCTAATTTATTTACTTCACGTTGTGATGAATAAATATCAGTTTCAATAAACTTTAATTCGCCGGTGATATTATCAATAACATTCCCCTGCAAATCGAGTCTCCTGTTTATTAATGATAATTGCCCAAGGTTTTCTTTGGCAGTTTTTTTTGTTTGATTTAAAATGCTTTCTGTTTCCTCAATTTCCTTTTTTAGTTGTTGCCGCTGTTTTTGTAATTCACTTTTATTAATTTGTCCTGTGGCATTTGAAAGAAATAGTAAAGCAACAGCCGCAGTTAGAAGTAACTTTTGCATGGATTGGAATTTAATAAATAGAACAGATTTTCTGAGGCTCTTTTATATCCTCTTAATAAAACGTTTATTTAGTTTTAAAATTTTTAGGAACGGCGAAAGGGTATGACAAGGCTGTGTTAAAATCATATTGTTTAAAATCCAGTTTTATGTCAACCTTTGTTTTTTCAGCCACAGTTATTTCCCGCTGAGTAGAAAAGAAAACGCCTGATTTATTTTCATAACCACCATAACTAAGGTCGGCAGTTCTGTTGAGTGTCACATCCAGATCATCTAATTTACTCCGTTCTATTAAATTATTATTAACCGAGAGAGTCAATAAATTCTTAAAAAATTTGCCCATTGTAGAAAGTAAAACCCGGTTCTCAGTTAATTTATATGCTACTACCTTATCACCTAAAAATAAGGGATTACCAATTATGAGATCCTGAAGGGTTTTAAAATCCAGTGGTATTTTAGCAATACTTTCAATAAAACTAAAAGGATGATCTTCTACCTGCTTTTGTAATTTATTTAAAATGGTAACATGATTTTTTGTTATTAATATTCTAAAAGCCTCTATACTAAGAAAAGTGGCGTTGATAGATATCCAGATAACACTGTCTTTTAACATTCTTACATTAGCAATTACATCAGGCTGCTTACCTTTTGCATCTTCATATTCCACCTTAATTTTAGCAGAAAAAGTATTAAAATTTATCCGGTTACTTGTGAGCGTATTAAACAGGCTATTCCCTGCACTGAGAGGATCAGCAGTAGAATTTTTTACAGAAACAATGGTATCCTTTTTATTTATTGCCGTCTGCAATTTTTTTGTAGAGCGACAACTTAAAAAACCGCTGACAAGAATAACTGCACTTAAAATGCGGAAAATATTTTTCATAATTTAAATTATAATGTTGTTATTAATTAAAGCCTGTATGGCCAAACCCGCCAGCCCCTCTTTGGGTTTCGTTCAATTGCAGTACTAAATTCCATTTTGCTCTTTCTACCTTTGAAATAACCATTTGGGCTATCCTGTCTCCATGTTGTATTATTTGCTCTTTATCTGATAAATTTATAAGGATCACTTTTATTTCTCCGCGATAATCACTATCAACAGTACCTGGCGAATTTAAACACGTAATTCCTTGTTTATTCGCTAATCCGCTTCTGGGCCTAACCTGTGCTTCATGCCCTTCAGGAAGTTCAATAAATAAACCTGTGGTTACCATTTCTCTTTGTAAAGGTTGCAATATAAGAGGCTGTAGCAAATTGGCTCTTATGTCCATCCCTGCCGAACCCGGTGTTGCATAAGCAGGAGATTCGTTATCAGACTTATTTATAATTTTTATTAAAACCTCCGGCATATAATTACAAAGGTAGGGATGCAAAAACATTAGAAGAAAATAAAATTAATTTTAACAAAGCAAAGAGACCCAATACTTGAAACATAAACGTGAGAATTACGATAATTAAATTGATGACAACTTCACATCTCACGTTTCACGCTTATCGATTATTTACTTTCAAGTAATACTGTAGCGTAAGCCGCCAATCCCTCTTCCCTGCCAATAAACCCCATTTTTTCTGTAGTAGTTGCCTTAATTGAAATATCGGAAATCTTTATGGCTAAAACTGTTGCAATTACCTCCTGTATCTGCGGTATATAAGGTTTTACTTTTGGCATTTCCAAACATAATGTAGAATCTATATTTACTATTTTGTAACCTGCTGCAGAGATAAGATCCAAACTTTTTTTTAAAAGGATCTTACTATCGATATTTTTAAATTCAGATGAAGTATCAGGAAAGTGTACTCCAATATCCCCCAGGCACGCAGCGCCTAACATTGCATCGCATATTGCATGCAATAACACATCAGCATCGCTGTGCCCTAAAGATCCTTTTGAATGCGGAATTTTTACACCTCCAATCCATAATTCTCTTTCGGTAACTAATTGATGAAAATCAACACCGAAGCCAATTCTAAAGGACATGTTTTTTCTGTAAATATCAATAAAAAAAATAACTAAGGGCAAAAAAAACGCCCCATCCCGGAGACGTTCTTTTAAAAAATATTTTAATTATTTGTCTGGAGTTGGAGCCGGTTCTGCGGCAGATTTATCCAGATTAAAATTTAAACTAAACCTTATGGTATTGGATAAAGGATTTCTGTTAACACCGCTCCCCGAAGGAACAAGGTATGAGAAATTTAAACCAAACTTATTGTAGTATACTCCGGCACCTACTGTAAAATATTTTCGGTTACCTTTTGTTGCAGACTCATAAAAATATCCCGCCCTAAAAGCAAACTGGCTTTTATACATATACTCAGCGCCTAATGAAACCTGTACTTCCTGTAAATCATCTCCGTCACCCAGGGAACTTACCCAGCTGCTTAAAACTCCTTTGCTCCTGTATTTAACAACAGCAGCTGAATCCGAGGAAGTATTTCCTGTTGTTCGCGGAGGTGTAGGAACCAATAATTTATTTAGGTCTAAACCAAAAGTTACCCTATTTGTTTCATCAAAAACCTTAATATAAGCAACCCCAATACCTAAGTTAGCAGGTATATAATCTTTTTGAGTGGCATTGTTGGTATATGAAATTTTTGAACCCAGGTTGTGAAGAGCAACACCCCAATTAAAACCGGATAGAGTTGAATCGCCACCTGTCCCATTATGAAACAAGCTAATATCTCCAGCCACAGAAGAACCTGCTTTGTAAGATTGCCCATTGAAAGTGCCGGTAGCCAGGCTGGAATTGATATATCTTAATGCGATACCTACTCCGAGCTTACCTGAAAGTTTACGTGAGTATCCGAGATCAAAACCAAACTCTCTTGGCCTGTTAGAACCAATATCCGTTCCGTTTGCGTCAGTAAATTGAATATTACCCAGGCTAAAATATCTCAACGAAGAAGAAAATGCCTGCGTTTCATCTAATTGGTAATACCCTGCTAAAGAAGCC
>DASYOS010000176.1:0-12617 GCA_036007525.1 Chitinophagaceae bacterium
AAGGAGGCAATATTTTCAGAAATGCTTTTGAAGGTATGCAAAAAGGCGGTCATGGTGAATGCGGACCGGATTGTGAATTCTGTTATAGCGAAGGAGAAAAACTGGAAGACTGCGTTCATAATTGTGCCGACAGCCGCCATACTCACTAATTTATGGAAAACATTTTTTTATCAGATACTGATTATGAACAGCTGGCAACTAAAACGCAGGATCTGATCGGGAAAATTGAGAATCTCCCTTACCCAAAAGTGCAGGATGATGTGCATGAGCTGTTGGAAAATTTTGACATGCTGCATCGTGAAGCGCTGACACGTTTATTTAAAGAAATAATTATTAACTATCCGGCGCTGCAAACAAAGATGCAAAGCGATAAAGCCATACATTTATTGTTCAGCCTGTACGATCTTTTCCATAGTGATATTCATAATGATCTTTTATCAAGAGAAGACTTATTAAATGGCAACGGGAGTAAATATCCTCTTTGGTTACCTGTGGGTAAAGTGAACGAGCTGAAAGAAAACACAGCATATAAATATGCGGAGGAGGGAGAAAATATTTTATTGTGCAAATCCGGAGGGAATGTTTATGCCGTAAAAAATTGTTGTGGCAATACAGCATTACCTTTGGATGGTGCAGCCATTGAAAAAGGTTATCTCATTTGCCCATGGCATGGTTGCGCTTACAGGCTGGAAGATGGGATTATGGAAACAAGCCCCTCGCAAAAGCTAAAAAAATATCCTTTGGAGATTAATGAAGAAGGGCAAATAAAAATCGGACTAAATATGTAATGATATGTATAAAAAATTCCCTGTTGTTACTGCAATTATTTTATTTATGGTTGCATTTTCCTGTAAACAAAAAAATGCTGGAGAAACTGATTCCGGTAAACTTCCGGTATCAATGGATGATTCATCCCGAATTATTATTGACAGGGCTATTGCCTATGCAGGTGGGTATGATGCCTGGCTGCAGAAAAAAACTTTATCGTTTGATAAAAAAAGTACCAGTTACGATAGTACCGGAAAAGTTATTCGTGAAACTGACATGCATTTGGATTATATGATGAAGCCTGAATTTAGGGCTAAGCTTACTTATAAACTTCATGATACTGACATAGTATTAATTCACGATGGGAAAAAAGCTGCTAAATTTTATAATGGTAAATTATCAAAAGAGCAAAAAGATATTGATGGTGCATGGAACTCCTGTTTCGGTTCGGAGTATGTAATGTGTATGCCATATAAGCTTAAAGATCCGGGTATAAAGGCTGAATACATCGGACAGGTATCTTTAGCAGATGGCGTTCCGGCACAATTAATAAAGACCTCCTACAGCAAAGGTGCTGGCAGTAATCCTTCACATATTTGGTATTATTATTTTGAACCCGGTACCGGAAAACTACTTGCTAATTCCTTCAACGGAAAAAATAATTATTGGGATTATACACAGTATGAGCAATTTGAAAAAGCAAGTGGCTTATTGCTGCCATCAATACGAAAAGGCTACACAGCAGATACTTTAAATAATCAAGGTATACTCATTTCAGAAAGCCGGCACAGCAACATTGGTTTTGATAAAGAATTTCCTCAAGACCATTTTAAAATTGTAGATGGTAAATGATCCTCCTAAAATTTTAATTGCAGGGGTTGGCAATGAGTTACGGCAGGACGATGCTTTTGGTGTTTTGCTTGCACAAAAACTGCAACAAGAAACATCATTTCCTTCATCAGTAAAAATAATGGAGATCGGTTCTGGTGGTATTCATTTGGTGCAGCAATTATTTGATAAGTATGATGTGTTGATCTTATTGGATATCGTAAAGTGGGGCGGTATTGCAGGTACAATTCATTTTAAAGAAGTTGATGTAAAAGATGTTAACCAATTGCCTGCTGACGAAAAGAATGATTTTTTAGCCGACATGCATTATATCAATCCGCTGAAAGCTTTGATGATGGCTAAAGCAATAAATGTGTTGCCAAAAAAGGTTTTGTTTTTAGGATGTGAATCAGAAGAGCACGAAGAAATAGGGATAGGTTTAAGTGAAGCTGTCAGCAATGCCATTACGCCGGCTTTTGAAAAAATAAAATCATGGATTGCAAATAGTATCGAACAAATTGTTTCTTAAAAATAAATAACAAGCAAGTAATCTAAAAAAGTTTTTATATTACTGTTGTGTCCTTGCCGCGCCATGGCAAGAAGTAAGGAGAGATTATGGGGGAACAGGCGATGACCCCACATCCAAATATTGCGTAACATGATGCATAAGAAATGGCATGGTATATTTTGTATGTAAAAAATACAACTCCGTCACATCCGATAAAAAATGGTTATGGCCTTATGTTGATTTAATCCATCTCCTGCGAAATAGTCTTGAAGTGGTTTCTGATTAGTAACAATATGATTCTATAAATGGTAAAGAAAGCTAACCAAAAAACTTCCAATGCAAAAACGCGATTTTGATGCTGTAGTTGTGGGTTCAGGGCCAAATGGTTTGGCTGCCGCTATTACATTGCAAAGAACCGGTCTTTCTGTGCTTCTTTTAGAAGGCACAACTTCGTTGGGTGGAGGGCTGCGATCTGCTGAATGCACGTTACCCGGTTTTTTGCATGATGTATGTTCCGCTGTTCATCCGTTGGCAGTTTGTTCTCCTTTTTTTAATTCAATTCCTCTTCACAATTATGGTCTTCAATTTATCTATCCTCCTTTTGCTGCGGCTCATCCTTTTGACGATGGTACCGCCGGTGTGTTGCAAACTTCAATACAAAGCACTGCCCAAAGGTTAGGGATAGATGATAGATCCTATGTAAATCTTTTTACCTCTTTAATGCACGATTGGCCAGATATTCTTCCGGATTTGTTAGGACCGTTACGATTAAATCATCCAATAAAAATGGCACGTTTTGGTTATTATGGAATGCAACCGGCTTTTTATCTTGCACGAAAAAAATTTAAAACTTTGCAGGCTCAAAGCCTCTTTGGAGGGATGGCGGCACATTCAATGTTACCTCTTAATAAGCCTTTTACTTCTGCTTTTGCATTAATGCTTATGCTTGCAGCACATTATAAAGGTTGGCCTTTTGCGAAAGGAGGCTCACAAATGATTGCAAATGCATTGGCGGCACATTTCATTTCATTAGGCGGAAAGATTGAAACAGGTTTCATGGTTACTTCTTTAAATCAGCTACCATCATCGCATGCCATTTTATTAGATGTTACCCCTTTGCAACTTCTTCAAATAGCTGGGCAACGTTTGTCACCCTTATATAAATGGCAATTAAAACGATACAAATATGGAGCAGGGGTATATAAAATTGATTGGGCATTATCTGCACCCATTCCTTTTAAAGCTCCTGAATGCCGGATGGCGGGTACCGTGCATCTTGGGAACTCAATAAGAGAAATTGCAGATGGGGAGCAAATGATTTGGAAAGGAAAACATCCTGTACGGCCTTTTGTATTGCTGGCGCAGCAAAGTGTTTTTGACCCCTCAAGAGCACCCCAAGGAAAACACACTGCCTGGGCATACTGTCATGTTCCAAATGGATCAACCCTTTCTCAAACAGAGGTTATTGAAAAACAGGTAGAACGTTTTGCACCAGGTTTTCGCGAATGTATATTGGCACGCCATACCTTGAACACAGCCGATCTGGAAAACTATAATTCAAATTATATAGGCGGCGATATTAATGGTGGTACACAAGATATCACTCAGCTTTTTACACGTCCCGCTCTACGATTTTCTCCCTATCGCACATCCGCAAAAGGAATTTATATCTGCTCATCTTCCACTCCTCCCGGAGGCGGCGTTCATGGCATGTGCGGGTATAACGCTGCCCGAAGAGCTTTAAAAGATGTCTTCAGGATCGGTTTATGAATGAAGCAAATATGCTCTGCGGTTTACTTAATAGGAGCCGGCTATCTAATGAAACTTTTATTGTCTGTCCGACTTTATGGCGTTCAGGCAGGCGTCTTCACGCTTATACTTTTAACTATATTCGATATGTTACAAGAACTTCCATAAACAAAGGATTGGGTAATGGGGACGATGAAAGATGTTTCAGTAGTAGAAGGATTCTTGTAAAATAACTCTTCCTAAATAAAAGCTGCGATTTAAATTCGTCAGATCGCTTAAAATTTTTGTAATGAAACATTCATCTTATTCCGACGGCGACGAAAATGTAAAACTTCCCTGGAAAGACGAACTGGAAGTAAAAGATCTGATAAACCCTATAACTGTAAGGCGTGTGCGAATGGTAAAAACAATAGGTGGCACCCTTTTGCTATTAGCGCTTATAGTTTTTGCCTGGTGGTTTTTTACAAAACCTGTTTCTGGTGAAAAAATGGTAAAGGAAATGATATCGGCAGCCGGAGGTATGGAACAATGGAAAAACATCCAGGATGGAAATTTTGTGCGTACTCATCGTAGGTACGATGAGAATGGAAAGATCGTTCAACAATCTGAAGAAACATTTTTCTTTATAATAATAAAGACGGGCATCAGCTTTTTAATAAAGTCCAAAACCAATAAAGGCGATAACGTAACAGTGGGTCATGATAAAGCGGGCTATTGGGCTTCCTTAAACGGCAATGAAGTAAATCCCGTTCCGTTATCGAAAGATCTTGAATTTATGTGTGATGATGATGGATGCTCTCCGCTATGTTCCAGTGAAATGGCTCTTTACCGCATGTCTTTCCCTTTTAAATTGGCAGATAACGGGGTGCAGCCACGCAATGCAGGTACAGCAATATTAAATGGAGAAAAAGTTATGTTATTGGATGTAACGTTTGATCCTAAAGTTGGGTTCTTTAAAGAAGAATTAGATAATTTTTCTCATTTATATCAAGTCAGTTATCATACATAACAAGAATATTGGCGCACCATAGTCAGAACAACATTTTGAAGTTGTCTTCTTTGCGATGAATTCTTTCTTGCAATATTCGCAGATTTTTATAACTCTAATGTTACTACTCATGTCTTTTGATTTGGGTTTTAGTTTAGTTATTTCACTGGATCATTTCGTATCATTGAGTATCATTGCGTATCAATTTTTACAGTTGATGACCTAAACTTCCCCAACTTTTAGAGTAGTAACCAAATTAACAACAAGAAAAGCGCTATTGAAAGCAACTAAAACAATACTAAAGGCAAATGAGACTTCTCTAACTAGGTAGGAATGAGACTAAAAGCAACTAAAACCATACTAAAAGCAACAAAGAGTAACAGCGGTTACTTTCCGATACAAAATTTACTAAATATATAATCTAACCTGTCTTCATTTGTGATCTCGCCGGTTATCTCACCCAGGTAATGCAGGCAATGCCTGATATCCAATGCCAACAAGTCGCCGGAGATGTTATTTTCAAGCCCTTCTTTAATATCATTTAAAGATTCCTCCACCTTTTGCAGCGCTTCATAATGCCTGCTATTGGTTACAATAATATTTTCTGTAAGAATGTTATTTTCTGTTACTGATAAAAACAAATTATTTTTCAATTCCTCAATACCTGTATTTTCTTTTGCAGAAATAAACTGCACTTGCAGATCATCATAATTATTTTTGATTTTGCCAGCTTTAATAATATCAGATTTATTACCAACAAGAATTAATTGTTTATCCTGATAGCTATCGGGATCACTAAGGTTTTCTTTAATGATTTGCAGTTCATCTTTACCTATTGTGTTTACATCAAATAAATACAACACTATATCCGCCTCTTTTATTTTTTCAAGGCTCTTTATCACGCCCATATTTTCTATTACATCCGTTGTATGTTCTCTTATACCTGCTGTATCAATTAACCTAAATAATATTCCATTGATATTTATTATCTCTTCAATTGTATCTCTTGTGGTGCCTGCAATTTCGCTTACAATTGCCCGATCATCATTCAATAAAGTATTAAGCAAAGTGGATTTGCCTGCATTGGGTTTGCCAACGATAGCAACGCTTACACCATTTTTTACCACGTTACCAAGCTTAAAGGAATCAAGTAACTTTTTTGTTGAGGTGGATATCTGTGCTATTAAATCAACAAATTTTTTTCTGTCACCAAATTCAACATCTTCTTCACTAAAGTCTAGTTCTAATTCTATTAAAGATGAAAATTGAATAAGCTGTTCCCGCAGATCTTTTAATACTTCTGAAAATCCACCACGCATATTGTTTAATGCAGCATTTTTAGAAGCTTCTGTATTGCTTGCAATAATATCTGCTACAGCCTCTGCCTGCGTAATATCTAATTTTCCATTTAAAAAAGCTCTTTGCGTAAATTCACCGGCTTTGGCAAGACGGGCCCCCTTGTTAATTATAGATTGGACAAGCTGCTGCTGTATAAACGCAGAGCCATGACAGCTTATTTCCACAACGTCTTCTCCTGTATATGATGTGGGGTTCTTATATATTGAGATAACCGATTCATCAAGTACTTTGTCTTCATCTTTTAAATAACCTACGTGTAAAGTGTGGGAAGATTGTATGGAAAGATCTTTGGAAGGAAATAATTTATTGATAATATCAATGGCATTATTACCCGATAATCTTATTACTCCAATAGCGCCTATGCCGGGTGGTGTCGCCATAGCCACAATGGTATCATCCCAACCGGAAAGTTTATTCATCATAGTATGCAAAGATACTTCAGTACCTGTGTAAAATGGAGGGAGGATACTGTGATGAATCAGAATTAGCAGAAAACAAATGTCAATCTAAAAGATAGAAGAATTAAGCCGGCCTGTAAGGTGAGGGATAAAAAAAGCCCTCCGAAAATCGGAGGGCTTATAAAAAATTTTTTAAAATATGTTATTACTGATCCTGAATAGTAAATGTTACGGGTTGCTCCCGGTATGCGTTTACCGCACGTCCATTCTGTTGTGCAGGTTTCCAATTTGGCCCTTTACGAATAGCGTTCACTGCAATTTCTGCCAGTTTTGTACCCTTCATTGTTGTTGCTTCCACATTACTTACTGATCCATCTTTAGAAACAATGAATTTCACGCGGCATTGACCTGATTCACCGGCGTCAGTAAGCTCATCAATATTTGATTCTATTGCTTTTTTTACATAACGGCCCCAGGCTCCATCCCCACCCGGGAAGGAAGCTTCTATTTCTACTTTGGTAAACACTTTATCTTCATCTTCAGCTACCACTTTAGGCGCTTCTATTACCTGAGATTTTTCTTCAACCGGAGGAGCAACAATGCCTACATCTTTAGTGCCTTCCACAGTTTTTACGGCTATTTTTGCCTCTTCAAGTTTCTCATTTTCTACAGGTGGTTTTACAACTTCTTCATCTTTTACAATTTTTGGTGGGGTAAATTGTATTGTTTGTATTGGAGGAGGCGGTGGTAATTTTGGTGGCGGCGGTGGCGGTGGCGGTGGCTTTTCTTCCTGAACCTGCTCCAACGTAAGGTCTTTTACTTCAAGGGTTTTTGCACTGTCATCTTCAATATTTTTTGCGATAACAGTACCAACAAATAACAATAAAGCAATAGCGGCAGTTATCAGAAGCGCCAGGCCTATTCTTTTATTATAGGTTTTGCGTAGTTCATAAGCACCATACTCTTTGTTTTTTCCTTCAAAAAGGATATCAAGAATATCTGCACTTAATATTTTATTAGTTTCCATTTTTTATTCTTTTTAATTAGATACAGAAAATAAAATAATCCATAAACTATTTTATACCACCAGCCTGTTCTGTTAATTGAATAAGCTTATATTCATCATCAGTTGGGTCTATCATCGCATAACGCTTTACATCATTAATTGACATTTCATCTAAAATATCAACTGCATTTTTATAGGTAGCGTCTTTATCCGGCTTTATAGTTATAAAAAAATCATCTATAGGTGTGGATTTCTTTTTATCTAAAATAATACCCCTGATGTCTTTATAACCAGTGGTTTGCAGCTTTTGGGGATCATTACCAAAATAATAATATACTACATCACCCTTGCCCATCATAATAGTTAAGGCACCCGATTCTTTAACCTTATTTAACTCATCAGGCTTATCGGTATCTTTTGGCATTGCAAGGTTCATAGCTGTTGCCTGGGCCATTGTAGTGGTAAAAATAAAGAAGGTTATCAAGAGAAACCCCAGATCTACCATAGGCGTAAGATCAACTCTTGTAGAAAGCTTTTTACTTTTTTTTACACCAGGCCCCTGTTTATGCCCCCCACCTTTCACTTCCATTTCTGCCATTGTAGTTAGATTTAAGTTTTAAAAAATTATACCGTTTTTTGTTTATTCAGTAGCTTGTTCACCTGCAAAGGCCTTCTTTTCCAATTCACTTCCTGCGGGAACGTCTTCTGCATTTGTTACTAACTGATATTTAAAAACTTCATTCTTTTTAAATGCATTAATTACATCCCTGAATGCACTGTATTTAGAATTATTATCACCCTTAATAAGGAAATTGATCTTCTTTCCTTTGTAAGCGTTTACAGCCGCATTTATCCATGCCTGCAATTCATTATTAGAAGTATCTGCAGGAACACCGGCTGCAGTATATTTATGCAGGTCTTCCGGTTTTACCCGGATGAATTGAGTTAACTGGTTTAAAGGTGTACCTACATACAGCGATTGAGTAAAATACTTTTTATCTTCTGCTGTTAAATTAAGATTTCTGGAGGTGGATAATTCATTAATCACATCTCCCTTCATATCATCGCTCATCTGTATAAAAATCTTACCTTCTTTATTTATAGAAACCATGAAAGCGTCCGTTTGAGGAGCGATCTTAGAAGCCACTGAACTTGGTGGAGAAACCTCAACTGCCTCAGCAGGCTTAAACTTGGTTGTTAGTATAAAGAAAGATAACAACAGGAAAGCAACATCACACATCGCCGTCATATCAATGTTGGTATTTCCCCTTTTTATTTTGGCTCTTCCCATTTCTTTGTTTTTATTTTTATTAGATACAAAATTTAAATAATTCCATACTTAAAATGGACCCTATTTATACAAAGAAGCAAAACTTTGTGTTAAAGTAAAACCAGATTCGTCGATGCCGTAAGTAATGCTGTCGATCTTAGTTGTAAATACATTATAAGTAATGATAGCAAAGGCAGATGTACCGATACCCAATGCAGTATTATACAATGCCTCGGAGATACCTTTTGATAGTTCTCTCGCTGCTTCTCCACCACCTGATTCACCAAGGTTACTAAATGAACGTATCATACCAATTACAGTTCCCAGCAATCCTAACAATGTTGCAACAGAGGCAATAGTTGACAGAAAAACCAGGTTTTTTTCCAGCATTGGTAATTCTAACGCCGTTGCTTCTTCTACTTCTTTTTGAATGGCTAAAACCTTTTGCTCAGTATTAAGTTCACCAGCTGTTATCATTTCTTTGTATTTACGAAGGCCAGCCTTCATAACATTACCAACAGAACCTTTTTGCCTGTCACACTCTGCAAGCGCTGCATCAACATTTTTATTGGCAAGATTGTATTGAACTTTTCTTATAAAATCAGATATAGATCCACGGCCAGATGCTTTCAGAACAGTCAACAACCTTTCGATAACAAAAGTAAATACGATTAAGAAACAACCTATTAATATAGGGACGATGATACCACCTTCGTACATTTTTGCAAAGTTTGTTTTGGGTCCTTTATGGTTAGGCCAAAATCCACCAGCGGGATCGGGGTTAGTAAAATTGGCAGAACCGCCAATTAAAAAACGCCAAATAACATATCCTGCTATTATACAAAATAAGGGTGCAACCCATGAAATCATATTGTTTGTTTTTCTAGCCTGAACCGATGTAGTAACGGGTGTGGTAGACCTTACTGTTTCTGCCATAATGTTAAGTTTTTGAGTGATTTAAATTTTAAGTTGTATGTGGTTAAATAATTGATTGTACAATTCTAAGGAAAAATATTTTTAAAATCAAATAAAGAGTTTTTAAATTTTTTATGTGGGCACACAAGTTAATAATTAAATAATATAAAAAAGAATTCTAAAATAAATTATTTAGTATTTATGAGTTTCCGGGAGCCATAATGTAAAATAACAAATGTAACCTATCGGATTGGAACATCTCAGGAAGTTATTCATACCGCAAAGCCACTATAGGGTCTAATTTTGATGCTTTATATGCCGGGTATAAACCAGCAAATAAACCCACAAGCGAACAAACCAATATCCCTGTAACCACCCAGCCCCAAGGCACCACAAACCCGGTATTTAAAACTATTCCGAAAAGATTCCCTACCAATACGCCCAGGATTATTCCAAATACAGCACCAATTAAGCTGATGATTATAGACTCAAAAAGAAATTGTTGCTGTATACTTTTTTTAGTACCACCGAGAGCCTTGATCAAACCTATTTCCCGGGTACGCTCATTTACTGCCACTAACATTATGTTCATCAAACCTATAGCAGCACCAATTAAAGTAATCAGGCCAATAAATGCAGCTGCAGTTGTAATACTGCCTAAACTTTTGGTAAATGCCTCTACAATGCTGTCACTCTTATCAATAAAAAAATTATTTTCTTCAGTTAAATTCAACTTTCTTACTGGCCTGAAAGTGCCTGTAGCCTCTCCAATTGCAACATTCATATCCTTGATATTATTTACCATTATGCCAATATTAAACGAAACATTTAAAGTGCTGAATAGCCTTCTGATATTATTATAAGTAGTTATAACCACATTGTCTGCATTTAAAAATGCACTGGAGCCTTTGTCTTTTAAAATGCCTATTATTCTGTATTTTATATTGGCAACTTTGATTATTCTGCCCGTTGCTGTTTGGGGATCGCCAAAAATTTTTTTTGCAACGCTGTTTCCTAATATACAAACACTTCTGCCGGTTTCCACATCCAATTTATTAAAATTTCTACCGGCAGATAAGTTATATCCGCTTAGCTGCAAATAATTTTCATCACCTCCCTGTACTACTACGTTGGGATTTGTTTTTACCTTTTCGCTATTAACAACTGTATTTCTGGGGCCTCTTATAGAAATACTTACTTTGGCAGGGAATGCAAATCTTTCTTTAAAGGCTTTTGCATCTTCATAAGTTATTATTTTTCCGGTATTAGAATTTTTTTCTTTTAATGCTCCTTTGGTAGTTTTTTTAACCTGATCATTACGGCCGCCTATTTTAATCTGCCTGTCTTTAAAACGAATGCTGAATGCATTTGCCCCCATGGTAGAAAAATTTTCTGTAAGGCTTTGATTCATTGCTTCGATAGCGGTAATGATTCCAATTAATGCCATTATGCCAAAAGCAATGATAGCTACAGTAATGCCTGTACGAAGCTTATTACTTTTTACTGTTTTAAAAGCAAGAGAAAGTGTATCTGCAGTTTGCATGTTAATAAAGTCAATGGTCAATAACTGAATGCTGACTGTGTTGGGCTATTAATTATAAGCTACTCTTAAACTGATATTTGGAGTCATGTAATTGCCATTTGGTAATCTTGGCCTATATATTTTATTCCAAACTCTGTCTCTGTAATTAAACCAAACAATATTTGTGGGATTAGATAAGGTAGCGGATATTGAAGTATAAGAAGCCATATCACAGTTAAGTTCAGGATTTAGCCATTCGAAAATAACAAAGATGCCCTCTTTAGGCATAGTCAGCTTATAAGAACTTAAATCAATATAGTTTGATTTTTTTAAGTCATGATAATTTATAACAATATTTTCATCAAGTATATCAACTGATGGTATAAATTGTAATGTATCCTTTTGAATAAGCCGCACCCTCATACTATTTTTACACTTTCCAAATTGTTTTACTTTGAATGAAACACCTTTTATCCAACCTTCTTTGTTTGTATTATTGGAAATAAACAATGCAATTTGATTTCCAGGTGCTAATTTAAATTCTCCATTATTTGAGTAATCAAAAAAACCCAAGTTTATTTCGTTTTTAAATCCTTTAAAATTTTTTATAACAATTTGCTGTAATTGCTTTACATTATTAAGCAGAAATATTGTATCATCATTAACCCAATCTTTAACAGCGATAAGTTTTGAATAAAAGGCAATGTTTGAAACTTTAATAGTGTCTTCTTTCAATAGATTTGATAAGGTAAACTCCCCTTTTTCATTAGTTATTGATCCAACATTCTTTCTTAAGGCAACTATGTTGGTAAGAGGCAAAACTGTTCTATTTGAATTAGCTATTATACCTGTAATAGTAATTTGTGCAAATGTTGTTAAAGGAAATAATAAAATTAGAATAAGTAGGCAGCGCATAAAAATGTTTAAAAAGCCTGCCTTAAAAATTTAAGGCAGGCTTTTAGAATCATTGTTGATTAATACATCCAATTGTAACTGTTTCGCAGTGCTCGGTGCCGCCAATCCATAAGATGTAATGTACTTGGCAGGTTTCACGATAAGAACAATTTCCATCTGCCCAATCAGTAGTGCTTGTTGTTTCCCAACCCCAAAATCTGGCACTAGCACTTGAAATTATTCCAAGTGTGAGAACTCCAATAAATGCGATGGAGATCATCGCTTTTTTGATTGTCATTTTCATAAAGTTTGTTTTAGATTATTAATAAATAGTTCCTTCCAAATAAAATGTTTGATTCCCAAATTGACAATTGCCAATAGCAATTATACTATTACTCTTAAAACCTTTCTG
>DASYOS010000177.1:0-27936 GCA_036007525.1 Chitinophagaceae bacterium
GTGTTAGAATTTTCAGCACGAAAGGTTGGTCCGAATGTGTAAACATCTGCAAGTGCCATTGCCGCCAGTTCCCCTTCTAATTGTCCGCTAACTGTAAGATTGGTTGCCTTGCCAAAAAAATCTTCTTTATAGTTTATTGAGCCATCTTCATTTTTTGCCGGATTAGTAAGATCAAACCCTGTTACATGAAAAGTTTCACCTGCGCCTTCTGCATCAGATGCGGTAATGATTGGTGTATGCAAATAAATAAACCCTTTATCATTAAAAAATTTATGAACTGCAAAGGCCAATGTGTGCCGAACTCTAAAAACAGAAGCAAAGGTGTTAGTTCTAAAACGGAGATGGGCCTTCTCTCTTAAAAATTCCAGGCTGTGTTTTTTTGGTTGCAAAGGAAATTTTTCAGCATCGCTGTCTCCTAATACCTCAATTGAACTTGCCTTTAATTCTATTTTCTGCCCTTTTCCTAATGAAGGAATAATTACTCCGCTTACTTTTATTGCCGCACCTGTTGTAATTCTTTTTAGTAGTGATTCATCAAACAACCCAAGCTCTGCCAATACCTGTAAATTGTTATTGGTACTTCCGTCGTTTAAAGCAATAAATTGATTATTTCTAAATGTGCGTACCCAACCCATAGCCGTTGCTTCATAGTTGTGGGCCTCATTTTCAAGCAGATCTTTTACCCTTGTTCTTTTATTAAACATATTGCATTTTGATGCGTAAAGATAAAGGATACACATAAACCCTATAATGGGATATGCCGATAGAAACAAAACTTGAACTTAGCCACCTTTTTAGAACAAATCCCCATAAAAATTGCCTATATAAATTTTATTTTTTTAATTATTTATCTTATCATTGCATTGTAATAAGCTGATTGGTTCTCCTATTTCTCTAATCTTTTCAGTTCAATAACAGAATCCATTCCATATAAATCATCAAATTTATAGTCACTTTAAGATCGTTTTGAGTTTTAATTTACAAGTATTTTTATGTACAACATTTCACAACTGAACGACCTGCTCGTTCCTGAGTTGCAGGATATAGCTAACGAACAGAATATTCCTAACCATCAAAAATTAGATAAGCAGGAACTTATATCTCAGATCCTGGATAAACAAACCACAATGAATAATGGCACCGAGGGCGAAAAACCCAAAAGAAAAAGAATTACTAAACCTATAGCGCAAACAGAAAATAATACACCAGAGGTTGAAGAGGAAAAGATAAAACCAGAGCCTCGTGTTAAAAAAACTGAAACCCTTGCAGCCGATAAAAGAAAAAGTATTAAAAAAGAAAAAGAACAGGAACCTGCCGAAGAACAACCTATAGATGGAGAGGGGAAAGATGAATCTCAAGATAATAACGGGATTTCCCAGAACAGCCCCATGTCAATAGCACCAGCCCTTGTTAGTTTATTAAATGACGATGCACCGCAAAGCGGGGAAGCACAAAGCAATGGTGGAGCAGCTTTGCAACAAAGAAATTTTCCTCCACGCAAGGAGCCAGCTTTTAATATTGAGTTTGATGGCATTATATTAGGAGAAGGTGTTTTGGAAATGATGCCTGATGGATATGGATTTTTAAGAAGCAGTGATTATAATTATTTATCATCACCTGACGATATTTATGTATCGCCTTCCCAAATAAAACTTTTTGGATTAAAAACCGGCGATACAGTTTATGGCTCTGTTCGTCCTCCAAAAGAAGGTGAAAAATATTTTGCATTATTAAAAGTTGAAACCATCAATGGCAAAGGCCCGGATGAAGTCCGTGACCGTGTGCCTTTTGATTATTTAACACCACTCTTTCCTTTTGAAAAATTAAATTTATTTACAGAATCCAGTAACCTTTCTACAAGAATAATGGATCTGTTTACTCCGATAGGTAAAGGACAGCGGGGGTTGATTGTTGCCCAGCCAAAAACGGGTAAAACAATGTTGCTGAAAGAGATTGCAAATGCAATTGCAGCGAATCATCCTGAAATTTATTTAATAATTGTTTTAGTAGATGAAAGACCAGAAGAGGTAACTGATATGGAGCGTAGCGTAAGAGCAGAAGTAATTGCATCTACGTTTGATGAGCCTGCAGATAAGCATGTAAAAGTTAGCACAATGGCTTTGCAAAAAGCAAAGCGACTTGTAGAGTGCGGACACGATGTTGTAATATTATTAGATAGTATAACCCGTTTGGCAAGAGCACACAATACTGTGGCTCCCGCAAGTGGCAAGGTTTTATCAGGCGGTGTGGAGGCAAATGCAATGCAAAAACCAAAGCAATTTTTTGGAGCTGCAAGAAAAATAGAATTTGGTGGTTCGCTTACAATAATTGCCACAGCACTTGTTGATACCGGAAGTAAAATGGATGAAGTGATTTTTGAAGAATTTAAAGGAACGGGTAATATGGAATTGCAATTAGACAGGCGTTTGTCTAACAGGAGAATTTTCCCTGCAATTGATATTGTTGCATCTTCTACCAGGCGTGACGATTTGTTATTAGACAAAGATGTTCTTAAGCGCATGTGGGTATTGCGAAATCATATGGCGGATATGAACCCCGAAGAAGCTATCAATACCTTGATGAAAAATATGAAGGGAACGAAAGATAATATGGAGTTTTTAACCTCAATGAACGGATAACCTTAAAAAAAAAATTATGAAAAAAAATATTTTTTATTCAACTATTATCTTGCTTTCATTTTTTATCTCGTGTAGTGAAAGTGATCAAAGAACTGAACAAAAAACAGAAAATTCAGGTACCACAGTTAAGGAACCTGTGCCAAACAATATTGCAGATACTTCAAAAAATACTAATGTTTCTATAGGCCCAAACGGCGTAAATGTTAATAATAAAAACACACAGATAAAGGTTGATAGAAACGGGATTAAAATTGGAACAAAGAAAGTAAATGTTGATGTTAAAAAGTAAATGAGATCTTTTAGATATTTAGCCACTGTTTTAACGGTGGCTTTTTATTTCAATATAGTGTTGTATTAATTTAAATCATGGCAATTGAGAAAATAGATATTGAAAAATACATGCAACTTTCCAATCAACATCCTGTTATTGATGTACGCAGCCCGGGCGAATTCAATCATGCACAAATCCCCAATGCCTATTCGTTACCATTATTTACTGACGAAGAAAGAAAAATAGTTGGAACAACTTACAAGCAACAAAGCAGGGAGGCAGCTATAAAGATTGGGTTGGATTTTTTTGGGGTTAAGATGAAACCAATGGTGGAAGAGGTAGAACAATTAAACCACAAAACAGTATTAGTTCATTGCTGGCGAGGCGGCATGCGGAGTGCTGCAATAGCCTGGCTTTTGGATATGTACGGGTTTAAAGTTTATACATTAACGGGAGGTTATAAAAGTTTTCGCAATTGGGTATTAAAGCAATTTGATAGAGAATACAAATTAAAAATATTAGGCGGCTATACCGGCTCAGGAAAAACAATAATCCTTCATGAATTGTATCGTATGGGAAACACTGTCATAGATCTTGAGAAATTGGCAAATCATAAAGGCTCAGCCTTTGGGGCTATTGGCGAGAAGCCTCAGCCCACACAGGAAATGTTTGAGAATTTATTGTCAATGAAATTATTTGAAGTACCTCATACTTCGGATATTTGGATCGAAGACGAAAGCCAACGAATTGGAAGACTGATTATTCCCAACTCTTTTTGGGAAAAAATGAGAACCAGCCCCGTTTATTTTGTAGACATACCTTTTGAAGAAAGATTAAACTACTTGATTGAAACATATGGGAATTTTGATAAAGAAGAATTAAGTGATTCTATTTTACGAATTCAAAAAAGACTCGGAGGGCTTGAAACAAAAAATGCAACCAACCTTTTAGCAGAAAAGAATAACAGGGAGTGTTTTAGAATATTACTTAATTATTACGATAAACTTTACACAAAAGGGTTGCACAATAGAGAAAATCTTTCTTCATTGCTAAATAAAATTGATTGCGAAAATGTAAATGTTAAGCAAAACATTCAAAAAATATTATATCCTAAAGTCCAAGCGTAATGAATACAACAGAACAAATAAAACTCACTCAATTTTCGCATGGTGCAGGATGCGGCTGTAAAATTGCTCCCAAAGTTTTAGATGAAATTTTAAAAAGTAATCTGGTATTGCCTGATAATAAAAATCTTTTAGTTGGCAACAGCAGTAAAGATGATGCAGTAGTTTATGATCTTGAAAACGGCATGGCATTGATATCAACTACAGATTTTTTTATGCCCATAGTGGATGACCCTTTTGAGTTTGGTCGCATTGCAAGCGCTAATGCAATCAGTGATGTATATGCTATGGCCGGCCGGCCAATTGTGGCCATTGCAATTCTTGGTTGGCCTATTAATGTTTTATCACCCACCATTGCGCATAAAGTAATTGAAGGTGGCAGAAGTATTTGTAAAGAAGCAGGAATCCCTTTAGCCGGGGGGCACAGCATTGATTCTCCGGAACCCATATTTGGTTTAGCTGTCAGCGGACTTGTTGCTATCGAAAATATTAAACAAAATAATTTAGCCAAAGAAGGAGATTTTATTTTATTAACCAAGCAGTTAGGGGTTGGCATACTAACAACTGCAGAAAAAAAAGGAATATTAAAAGAAGAGCACAGGGGAATGGCCGCAAAACAAATGATGCAGCTAAATAAAGTGGGAGAACTGTTAGGAGGTGTAAAAGGAGTTAGTGCAATGACAGATGTTACGGGTTTCGGCTTACTGGGCCATTTGGTTGAAATGGCGGAAGGCAGTGGATTAAGCGCCATCCTCGATTTTAAAAATGTTCCGTTAATAATTGAAGATCTTTCTACCTATGTTAAAAATGATTGTGTACCCGGTGGAACTGTTAGAAATTGGGATAGCTATGGCCATAAGATCGGAACACTTAGTGAGTATCAAAAAACAGTTCTGGCAGACCCTCAGACCAGCGGAGGTCTGTTAATTGCTGTTGATCCTTTATCAATAAATGAAGTTGAGAAAATTTTGAAGGAACATGGATTAAAAAAATTTATAGAACCTATTGGGAAATTTACAGCAGCTTCAGACAAAATTGTAACAGTTAAATAATGAAATTGCTATTTTTTCTTCTGATATTAATTCTAACGCCAAACCACTCCTTTCCCCAAAAAGCGCTAATAAGAAATAATAAGATTAAAAGTATAACAGAATATAGAGAAAGATATAGTCCTGATATTATTAAAAAAGAAATCTATAATAGAGTAGTTTTTGACTCTAGCGGTAAAATCATTGAACGTTATGAAAAATATTACACGCCTCCTAAAGTTTTAGAAAAATTCTCTTACGATTCAAGCGGATTTTTAATTAAATACTTAGCATATAAAAAAGATTCATCTCTTTACCGGCAATGGTCTTGGGAGAAACACCATGACACAATGCAGAGAAAATTATATACACCATATTTTACAATGGAGCCTCAAGTAAGCTCATGGCACGAAAGACTGAAGTGGTGGAAAAGTAATGGTTTAAAATACCGAAGCGTAAGAATAGATTCCACCAATTATTTCAGCAAAGGCTTCAATAAAATAATTCAAGTCACAGCTAGACGTGAAAAAGAAGTTGATACAGTAGTTTTTAAATTATTAAATCAAAATATTCATTATGAAGCTTCCAAGAAATGGAATAAAGAAAAGTTAGTTTATAACTTTTGGATTAAATATAATAAAAACAGCCAACCAACAGAACAGTTATCAACCGGAAAAGGGATAACTTTTTTTCACTTTAAATATTTTTATTATAAAAACGGCCTTTTGAAGAAATTAATTTCTTTTGATAAAAAAGGTAAAGTCCAGGAAGTGGTATGGCATAAAATAGAATATTATACCAGCTGATCAATCTTCTTTGCTAATTTTTTATCCTTGTCTGTTACTATATCTCCGGCATCATGTGTGTTTAACCATATTTCCACCTTGTTGTAAACATTTGTCCACAATGGGTGATGATCCATTTTTTCTGCTGCCAGCGCAACCCTGGTCATAAAAGAAAATGCTTCTGAAAAATCTTTGAACTCAAATTTTTTGTAAAGCTTGTTGTCTTTTTTCTTCCACATAAATATTATTTAATATTTAAAAAATAAGATGTTGTTTATTCTTGATCTTTTCATTAGTCATTTCAGTAATCAATTGCACAACCGGAATCGTTTTGATTGATCCCATAAGAGCTGTGATCTCCTCATCCTGAATGATATCGTCTTTTATGAGCCACAAAAAATCAAGGTGTTTAAATTCAGGAAGCAGGTACTCGCCATCAAATTGATTGTTGTATAAGAAATGCCTTATGGTTCCACCATTTTCACAGTACTCATAAATAGAAAAAAAATAATTCCGCTCTCTTTTATTTAGCTGAATTTCTATATTATTATTTATTCTAAAATCAAATTTTAATAATTGATTAAGATGCCAACAAAACTGGTAATGTTTAATGGGTGCTACAATACCCAACAGTCGGGTATTCTGAAAAAATTCATCAACTAAAACCTGGTTATCTATTCGTAGCTTCATAGATTTAGCCCCGATATATTTAATATTTCTTTTATTTCTTTGGAAGTTACAGTATCCCGTTCTGATTTATCATAAATGAAAATGAGATATACCTTTTCATTAATTACTTTTACATAAGTGATTATTCTTGCGCCACCACTTTTCCCCTTACCTTTTGATTTTATTTGAATTCGTGTTTTAAAGCAATTATTTCCTAAAGATGTTCCACTTAAAGGATTTACTTTTAATAACTGCACAAAAGCTGCTACATCATTTATAATAGAGGGATATTTTTTTTTAAGAGCCTTAAGTTCTGATAAAAAAAGTAAGGTTGGCTCAATAATAAACACGGGAAAATTATTTTAATTGTTTTATAACTTCATCCCAGCTTTTTAAATGAAGTTTTCCTTCTTCTGCAAGTTTTACTTCTTTAAAAGCCTGCACTAATGACTTTCTTAAATAATTTTCCTTCTTTATTTTTTTTACAGATGCAAGTTTTTTCTCCTTTACTTCTAAAAAATCAAATGATTTTAAAAGCTCTTTTGTAAAAGCTGCCTTATTTTTTCTTTTTATAGTTACCACTAATGTTTCCATACTTAAAGTTATAAACTAAAAATTATAAAAAGCCAATCCGGAACCAATCGCCATAAATCTTATCTCTTTTCTTAAATCGTAAGGTATAATTAATTGTTCAATTTAATTTTACCGACAGTTCAAAAAATTGTCTTCTCCATTACATATAGCATTAGTAGGAAATCCCAATAGCGGAAAGAGTTCAATATTTAATTCTCTTACCGGGTTGAATCAAAAGATCGGAAATTTCCCCGGGGTTACAGTTGATAAAAAAACAGGAATATCTTCTATTTCCGAATCATTAAAAGCATATATAATTGATTTGCCAGGCGCCTATAGTTTATATCCTAAAAGGCATGATGAATGGGTTAGTTACAAAGTGCTTCTTAATCAGGATAAAGATGTTGCAGCTGATATTTTTTTGTTAATAGCCGATGCTTCTAATTTAAAACGCAATCTTTTATTCTGTTCTCAACTCATTGATTTGAAAAAGCCGGTTATTGTGGCTCTTACTATGATGGATATTGCAAAGAAAAAAAATATACAGATTGATATTTCCGGTCTCGAAAGAGAGTTAGGCGTCCCGGTAATTGCAGTTAATCCAAGAAAAAATAAGGGGTTAAAAGAATTAAAAAAAGCTATTGAACAGTCAGCAGAAAATTTACATAAAACTCCTGCCAGAGATTTTATTGACAGCCACGCATTTGCTCCGGATGCTATTAAAGAAATACAAAACAGGTTTACAGGGTTTAGTGATTATCGTGCCATCCATTATCTGATAAATCATGAAAATTTTTCTTTGGATACAGTCACTCAAGAAGCAATTGAAAAAATTGAGATCAAAAATAAATTTAACCCCACCAAAACACAGGCAGAAGAAATTGTACAGCGATATGGGCGCATAAAACATATTATGCAGCAAACTGTTATTGAGGCTGATCCATTGCAAAAAGCAATGTTTACAGAAAAGCTGGATAATATTTTATTGCACCGTACCTGGGGCTATGTCATTTTAATTACAGTTCTTTTTTTGCTTTTTCAAAGTATTTTTTGGATGGCTCAATATCCTATGGATGCAATTGAATGGGGCTTTGCAAAACTTGGGGGATATCTTGGAAGCACACTTTCTCAAAGTTGGTTTAGCGATGTTTTAATAAATGGAGTACTCGCAGGCCTTAGCGGCATAATGATCTTTATCCCACAGATAATGATACTGTTTGGATTAATAACATTGCTGGAGGATACGGGTTATATGGCCCGAATAAGTTTTCTTACTGATAGGCTTATGAGAAAAGCGGGACTGAACGGAAAGAGTGTTATGCCAATGATAAGCGGACTTGCCTGTGCGGTTCCGGCAATCATGAGTGCAAGAAATATCGAAAATAAAAAAGAACGACTACTCACGATAATGTGTACACCATTAATGAGCTGCAGCGCAAGATTGCCTGTTTATACAATCCTGATCGCTCTCATCATTCCCAAACAACTATATTTTGGATTTTTAAGTTTGCAAGGGCTGGTTATGATGGCGTTGTATTTATTAGGAACTGTAATGGCATTGCTTACAGCATATATATTTAAATGGTTTATCAAAAGTATAGAGCGAAGCTTTTTTATTTTAGAATTACCTGTTTACCGCGGGCCACGATGGAAAAATATTTTTTATACGATGGTTGAGAAAGCCAAGGTGTTTGTTTTTGACGCAGGTAAAGTTATTATGGTTATCAGTTTGCTTTTGTGGGTATTAAGCAGTTATGGACCAAAAGAAAGAATGAAAGCCGCAAGTGAAAAATATGAAGTACTTGCCGCAAAAAACCCATCGCAGGCTGAGGAATACAAGAAAGTAAGAAAAACGGCATTCCTCGAAAATTCTTATGCCGGAATTTTAGGGAAAGCAATTGAGCCTGCAATAACGCCTTTGGGCTATGATTGGAAAATAGGGATTGCATTAATAACCTCTTTTGCTGCCCGTGAGGTATTTGTGGGAACGATGGCTACATTGTATAGTGTAGGGAAAGATAATGACAATGATAATACAACCCTTCGCCAAAAAATGCAGGCAGCAGTAAAGCCGGATGGTGCAAAGGTTTATAATGTTGCAACAGGGCTTTCTTTACTCGTATTTTATGTGCTGGCTATGCAATGTATGAGCACACTTGCTGTTGTAAAAAGAGAAACCCGAAGCTGGAAATGGCCTGTTATACAATTGATCTATATGACAGGACTTGCGTATGTAATGAGTTGGATGATATATAATATTTTTAAATGATCTATTACCAATCCACCGCTGTGGCAATCCTGTTTTTTACCTGCGGATAAATTCTTTGAGAGAGCTGTGCTAAAATATCTTCTTTGCGGGGAATTTGATAATTGTTATTGTTAAGCAATGCATATTCATTACCACTTAACGCTCTTGAGTCGCCTGTGTAAGTAGCATATTCTTCCTGCCAGTTAAACTGATCATTGTACCGCTGGGTTGTAATATTCCTTCCTGTATTCACATCGGTAATTCTCATCTCCATATCACCGGAAGCTGTGAAATATTTTCGTGTAACATATAAAGTAGCACTTACGGTTTGATACTGAACTTTGCCAGACGTATCCCGGCTTACTTCAATTTGCCGGCTAACATTGCGGGAATATTGGTTGCTCATAGGTTGAGGAATATCCAGATACATCCACGTAAGATCGACTTCCCAATCGGGGCGAATATTTTCTCTCCTTGCCTCCCAATCAGTATAAAAAACTCCCAATGAATTTTTATTATAATTTCCTCCCAGGTCTCTTACTAAACTTCTTTGAAAATAATCGTTGTTAAAATTGTTTCCATAATTGTTCCATCCCATACTGTTGTAGAAATATGTATTATCTCTAACAGGGTTTACAACAACTTTTACAATACTGTTTTGATAAGCTGTTTTAATTTGCTCTTTAACATCTTTATATCCCGGTACAAACTCATCAGTCTTTTTTAAAGCATAATATGCATTTCGTGCAGATTGCTTATCGTTGTTATTTACATCAGCCATACCAATTGTATAATATGCTTCTGCGCCACTTTGTTTTGCAGTTTGTATTTCGGATATATAGGAAGAGGGATTAATTAATTTTGTTGCCGTAGGGGAGTTAGCAATTACTTCTGACAATTTTTTTAATGCTTCATATTCCTTTACTATTTTAATCCATCTATCCGCCTCAGTTAATGAATTGTACACTTCAATTTTATTAAGATGGCTTTTGGCAGCTTCATTATATAAGTTGGTAATGGTATTTTTTAATTCAGCATTGCCTGGTTCTTTATCAAGCTTTTTTAGCACACTAAATAAAGCCTTATCCTCTGATGTTTTTGGAATGCTCTTATTCGAGCTACAGGAAACAAAGAAGAAAGTAACAATTGAAAGATAGATGTAAAAATATTTTTTCACTTTTGATAGTTGATTTTATACTACTAATTTACGTAAAGCATGTACTACGCTGTTACAATAAATAGTTATAAAAATGCAGGTATTAAAAAATTAACAATCCTATTTTTTATCAAAGTGCGCCCATAATAATTTTGAAAGCTTTCGGGTAAGTATCCAGGCTTCATTATTTTCCTTCCAGCTTTTGTCTTTAATATTTTTTGTGCAGATAGAAAAGATATAAGGGTTTCCGGGTGCCATTACCAATAAAGTTTCACTTCTTGATTCGTCAACCGCTCCGCTTTTGGCCGCTACAAATACGGTTGAAGGAATTTGAGAGATTGCTTCTTCATCCCAAAAATCTCTTCCCATAAACCTTAGCATTCTTTGTGAAGCGCTGTCGGTGATGATTTCCCCCTTGTATAATTTTTCAAAAAGAATAGCCATTTCATAAGGAGTGGTTTGTCCCCAACCGTATTGCGTTCTGTTTTTCTCCCGTCCAAGTGTTCTTGAGTTTACTCTTGTATTTTTAAAGCCCAAACTATCCAGTATCTCATTTATTCTTTTTCCGCCACCTGCCAGACTTTGCAGCCATAAACTGGCTGTATTGTCGCTCATCGTAAGCATCAGCATTATCACTTTGCTTAATTCTATCTGTTCATTATTTTTAAACGAACCCAATATATCCACGCCGGCATATAATAATGAATCTTTATAGGTTAGGGGTTGATGATACTTTAAATCCCCTTTATTCATCTTATCCATTACGCCAATTAAAATTGGAATCTTTACCATACTTGCCGTAGGAAATACCGTATCAGCATTTATACTGGCTATCCTTTTTGTCCTTAAGTTTTTTACAAATATTCCCACCTGCCCGTTAAAACCCGTAACCAAAGCTTCAATTTGCTTTTGCAGAGGCTTATCTGGTTTTTGCTTCTGGCAGTTTGCTATAAAAAAATTTCCGACTAATAGACAGAGAAAGATCGATTTCACGATAAAGGTTTTTAAAAGTAGAAATAAAAATAATGTTTTTTAAGGCTTGGATTGCCTATTACCTTGCAAGGGAACCAAACCAAATAATACAATGAGATGGGATAAAATTACATTGATTTGCTTACCACTTATCAATATTTAAACCCCTTTATAACAATTTAATTGTTTCTTTTAGAAATAATAATGGCTTGAAACACAGTACCAATAAGAGTATCGTTAATTTCCACCCATTTAGCACTGCCAACTACTATAAAAAATATGGTATTATGTATTGCATAGTATTAAATTAATTGTTATCTTTGTGTAAGATTTTAAAAATCAGATAAAAAAATCATCATTATGAATATAGAAAATACAGCCAGCCAAATGAGAAAAGGGGTTTTGGAATTCTGTATTCTTTCAGTAATACAATTGGGCGAGGCCTATCCTTCGGATATCATTGATAAAATGAAAGCGGCCAACCTTAATATTCTGGAAGGAACACTATACCCACTTCTTACCCGGCTTAAGAATGCAGAGCTTTTAACCTATCGCTGGGTAGAAAGCAACAGTGGACCCCCAAGAAAATATTTTACACTTACAGAAAAAGGAGCCGCTTTTTACCAGGAGCTGGATGCTACCTGGGAGGAACTTGCTAACGCTGTTGCAATGTTAACCTCTGATAAGGGCACAAATAAAAATTCAACTTCAACAAACCAATAAAACAACTGAGATGAAAAAAGTAATTAATATAAACTTCCAGGGCCGGGTGGTTCCAATTGAGGAAACATCTTACGACCTACTAAAACAATATACCGATAGCCTTAGAATTTATTTCGCAAATGAAGAAGGTAGAGATGAGATCATTAATGATATTGAAAGCCGAATCGGTGAGCTTTTTCAGGAAAAAATTAAAAGTGGCGCAACGTGCATAACCGATGATGATATAAATGCCATTATAAATAATATAGGCCGCCCTCAAGATTTAGCTGATGCAGATAGTGCATCAAGTGACAGCTCTTATACAAACAAAGAGCAGGAATTTAAAAGTACACATCAGCAAAGAGCATTTATCCCGGGTAAAAGATTATACCGTGATGCCAACAATAAAGTTCTTGGCGGAGTCTGTAGTGGTATTGCAGCATACTTTAATATTGAACCAATAATTGTAAGACTGATATTTATATTTTCAGGAATTGGGTTTGTAGCATATTTCTTATTATGGGCCTTTGTGCCAAGCAGTACGTCAGTACAAAATGGGGTGCGTAAAAGAATGTACAGAAACCCTGATAATAAATTTATTGCCGGCGTTTGTAGCGGTATAGCAAGCTATTTTAATATTAATGTATGGATACCAAGAATATTATTTCTCATTCCATTTATTTCTATCTTTTTCCGCTGGGGACATTTTGGGCCATTAAGCTTTCCTCATTTTTTTAATTTCTCATTTAGTCCAGGAACAATATTGATTTACATTATTCTATGGCTGGTTATTCCTGAGGCAAATACAACTTCAGAAAAATTAGAAATGAAAGGTGAAAAAGTGGATTTGGATTCGATAAAAAATTCTGTAATGGAAGAAATGAAAGGCGTTAAAGAGCGTGTTGGAAAATTTGGCAAAGAGGCTCAGAGTTTTGTACAGCAGAAGGGAAGTGAAGTAGGCCCCGAGTTTGCCTACGCAGTAAAACGCACAAAAACATCTTTGGGAGATATTATTGTTGTATTGCTTAAAATATTTTTATATTTTATTGCAGGCACATTAGCCTTAACATTATTTGCCTTTGCAATTGCAGCAACAGGATTTTTTCCTTTTAAAGATTATTTAATAAAAGAAGGATGGCAAAACTTCTTTGCATGGGGCACGTTATTATTTTTTATTTATGTTCCTGTAATTGGCATTATTACATGGCTGATAAGAAGAATAGCTAATGCAAGAAGTAATAGTAAAATGATGAGGGGCGGGTTTATAATTTTATGGATAGTAGGTTGGGTATGCTTTATAAACCTTATTGCACTGCTTAGTAAAGATTTTAGAACCAGGAATAATGTCAATGAAGAAAAAATTGCTTTGGTTAACCCGGCAGCCAATATGCTTGAAGTGGCTTACAATTCCACATCAAGGTATAGCCCTCTTAAAATAGAACCTTTCGGAAGTATAATTGAGGATACGGCATTTGTCGATAACGTAAATGTAAGAATTGTAAAATCACTCAACGACAGCTTCCAAGTTACAGTTACCAAATTTGTTAATGGACGCACAAGACAGTATGCGGATACTTTAGCGGCTCTGATGAATTATAATGTATTTCAAAGAGATTCAACATTATTAATTGACAGGGGAATCCCTATTACAGAGCAGGATAAATTCAGAAACCAGCATGTTACAATAACTATAGCCGTTCCTGTAGGTAAAAGAATAAAAATCAATAAAAAGATTGGATGGGGCGATAGGGAACACTTTCAGTTCCCATGGACAGAAGAAGCAAATAATTATGATTGGGATACGGAAAGCTTTTCATGGTATCGGCATCAGGGAGAGGAGTTGATTATGCAGAAAGATGGATTATTTACACTTGATGGAAAACCAGCAAATGAAGGCCGGGGATACAAAAGAACGTATTACAAAAAAGATGGCCCTAATAAAATAAAAGTAACCGTAGATGAGGATGAAGATGGCAATATATCTACACCTGATGAGCCAGGTTATAGATATGACAGAACAATTGATTCTTTAAAGGTTATAAAAGAAAAAGAAGTAAAAAAAGTAAAGGACTCTTTGCAAAAGAAGAAAGAAGAACTTGAACGTAAACTTGAAAAATTAAATGATAATACCAGTGCCGATGCCTTGGGAGGAAAACCATATGATTTTATTCTGAGTATTTAAAAGGTGTAGAGAGAACCACAAAATAGTTTCAATAGTTAAGTTGAAGTTGAAACAAAGCGAGAAGCTCCTGCGAAAGCAGGAGCTTTATTTTGTGGTTCAGGCAGTATCTTTACAACTCTTAAATATAAACATCTTATAACCCTTTAAATCATACAAATCCTAGTTCAGACAAATGAAAAATACTCCCTTTACTCAAAAGCATATTTCACTCGGGGCTAAAATGGCAGAGTTTGCAGAATACAATATGCCTATCAGTTATACAGGTATAAATGATGAGCATGCGGCAGTTCGTACCAATGCGGGAGTTTTTGATGTGAGCCACATGGGTGAGTTTATTTTAAAAGGTGAGAAAGCATTGGACCTGATACAGAGAGTAACCAGTAACGACGCTTCCAAATTAACAGCAGGAAAGGCCCAGTATAGTTGTTTACCAAATGATAAAGGCGGAATAATAGATGACCTTATTGTTTATTGCATTGAGGAAAATAAAGTGTATATGTTGGTAGTAAACAGCAGCAATATAGCAAAAGACTGGAAGTGGATAAGCAGCCATAATAATCAAAATGTTGAAATGCACGACATCTCTGATAAAACCTGTTTGTTAGCTATACAAGGCCCTAATGCAACAAAAATTTTGCAACCACTTACGGACCTGGATATTATGAATTTAAAATATTACACTTTTGTAAAAGGTAAATTTGCAGGAGTTGATAATGTATTAATAAGTGCGACAGGGTATACAGGTTCAGGTGGTGTTGAAATTTATTTTGAAGATAAGGATGGGGAAGCAGAAAAAATATGGGATGCAATTTTTAAAGCAGGTGCAGCGCAGGGCATAAAACCAATTGGCCTTGGCGCAAGAGATACACTGCGGTTAGAAATGGGTTATTGTTTATATGGAAACGATATTGATGATACCTCCTCACCATTAGAAGCCGGGCTTGGGTGGATAACCAAATTCACCAAAGATTTTACGGCAAGGGAGATTTTGGAAAAACAAAAAGCAGAAGGCGTAACACAAAAACTGGTTGGTATTGAAATGGTAGAAAAAGGAATACCTCGTCACGACTATGAAATAAAAGATCATATGGGTGCAACTATCGGCAGAGTTACCAGCGGCACTCAGTCACCAACACTGGGCAAGGCCATTGCTATGGGATATGTACATTCCGCGTATTCGCCAATCGGTCAGCAGGTGTATGTAAAAGTTCGTGATAAATTATTAATTGCGAAGGTGGTTAAAATGCCATTTGCTTAAACGGACTCAAAGTAATTTTTCAATCTTAATTTTTCAATCCTGAAAACTCCAATCTCAAGCAAGCCTTTACTATATACTTCTTTATCTCCTGCACTCTTAAATCTATACGAGGTAAGCAGCAGTATTGTTGTGATCATTGATGTATTGCGGGCTACCTCAACCATTGCCGCCGCATTGCATAACGGCGCAAAAAGTATTATACCAGTTGATAGTGTTGCTGAATGTATAAAGCTGGGGAAACATATGGAAGTAATAACTGCAGGCGAACGTGATGGACAAATTGCAGAAGGGTTGGAGTATGGCAATTCTCCATTTACCTACCCCGCCGAATTTATTGACGGAAAAACTTTAGTGCTTACAACAACCAATGGAACCAAGCTAATACATATGGCGCTTGCAGAAAATGCCAAAGGCATTATTACAGGATCGTTTTCAAATTTATCAGCAGTTTGTAATTATATAACCGAACAAAAGCAAAATGTAATTCTTGCATGCGCTGCATGGAAGGATAGGATAAACCTGGAAGACACTTTATTTGCCGGCGCAGTAATTAATCGTGTAAAAGATAATTTTTCTATTAATTGTGATGCATCAAAAATCGCTGAAACATTATTTTTGGAAGCAAAGGATGATATATTTGAGTTTATGAAAGAGAAAAACGCATCACATTATCACCGGCTGATGAATTTTGGTTTAGAAAAAGATATCCGCTATTGTTTTACCATAGATAATCACAATGTTTTACCAATTTATAAAGATGGAAGATTGCTGGCGAAGCAGGACGCCATGAAATAACAATATAATTTTTACTTTCCCCCCACTCTTTATTTATTCATATTTTAGTAATACCAATCCATTTATAATAAAACTTCTAAAATGAAAAGCTTAAGATTTGCTGCATTGTTATTATTTGTTTTTACAGCTAACACCTCCATTATTTATGCCCAGCTTACCTCAGGTCAAATTGATTCTCTTACAAAACTTACATTAAAAACTTTTGATGTACCCGGCATTGCAGTAGCTATAGTAAAAGATGGAAAAATAATTCATTCACAAGGTTATGGTGTACGCTCATTAAATACCAAACAACCGGTAGATGAGAATACTTTGTTTGGCATAGCATCCAATAGTAAAGCCTTTACAGCAGCGGCATTGGGGATGCTGGTAGATGAAAACAAGATAAAATGGGATGATAAGGTTACAGATTACATTCCTGAATTCAGGTTATACAACCCCTATGTTACTGAAGAGTTTACAATAAGAGATCTGCTTACCCATAGAAGCGGGCTTGGGCTCGGTGCCGGCGATCTTATGTTTTGGCCCGACTCAAGCGATTTCACTAAAAAAGATATGATCCATAACCTGCGTTATTTAAAGCAGGTATCTTCTTTTAGAACAAAATATGATTATGATAATAATCTGTACGTTGTAGCCGGCGAAGTTTTGACAAGAGCTTCTGGTATGAGCTGGGAAAATTTTATTCAGAAAAGAATTTTAGACCCACTTGGAATGTCGGCTACAGCGCCATCATATAAATTGTTGAAAGATAAATCAAACGTTATAGATCCGCATGCGCCGGTTGACGGCTTTGTGAAAGTTATTCGACGGGACTGGAATGAAACCGCTAATGCTGCTGGCGGTATTTACAGCAACTTAACAGATATGTGCAAGTGGGTTATCATGCAAATTAACCATGGCAAATTCGGGGATAACTTAAATAAAAAATTATTTACCAATGAAGTGCATGAAGATATGTGGGCACCGCAAACTATTATACCGGTAAGAAGTATAAATGCTTACAATACCCACTTTGCAAGTTATGGCCTGGGCTGGTTTTTAAGTGATGAAAAAGGATATAAAGTTGCTACGCACACCGGAGGGCTTGCGGGCATAGTAACACAGGTAACGATTATTCCTGAATTAAAACTGGGAATAATAGTTTTCACAAATCAGCAGGTAGGCGCTGCATTCTCTGCAATTACCAATACTATTAAAGACAGTTATTATGGGATGAAAGGAATCGATTGGGTAAAAAGAAATCATGATAGAGTAGTTGCCGGGCAAACCAATGCTAAAAATATAACTGATAAAATATGGAAAGACATTGAAGCACAACAAAAAATTTCTTCATCACCGGATATTAATAATTTTACAGGCACTTACACTGATAAATGGTTTGGTGATGTTGTAATATCACAAAAAAATGGAAGGCTTTGGTTTGATTCCAAAAGGTCTTTTTTATTAACAGGCGAAATGATCTATTACAAAGGCAACACATTTATTGTAAAATGGAACGACCGCAGTATGGATGCAGATGCATTTGTGAAGTTTGAGCTTGATAATGATGGCAAAGGTTCTTCAATAAAAATGAATCCCATCTCTCCTCTCACAGATTTTAGTTTCGATTTTCAGGATCTTGATCTTAAAAGAAAATAAAATTATTAAAACGAATTGCTACTTGCAGCAGAAATGGATTTTAAAAAATTACTTTATAAGATCACACATTGGGAAACCTGGCCCTACCGTGTAAAATACATTCCATTAATACCTGCATGGCTTTGGTATTGTCTTCGCTCCGGCTCATGGTGGTTTTTCACTCCATCAAACCCTTCCTTAACTTTCGGTGGTTTTGAAGGAGAAAGAAAAAAAGAAATGTATGATCAGTTGCCGCCGGAAACTTATGCAAAAAGCATTTATATATCCCCCACAACATCTTTTGATGAGGTAGAAAAGATGGTGACATCTAATAATTATCAATATCCAATTGCGGTAAAGCCTGATATTGGTACCATGGGTTTTATGTTCAGGAAGATTGAAAATGCAGGGCAGCTAAAGACATACCACTCTAAAATGCCTTCGGATTATATTATCCAGGATTGGATTACTTATCCAATTGAGGTAAGTGTATTTTATTATCGTTTTCCTGATCAACAAAAAGGGGCTATTACAGGGTTTTTAAAAAAAGAGTTTTTAGAGGTGAAAGGTGATGGAAGATCCAATTTGTGGGAATTGATTCAGAGTTATGATCGTGTACAATTCAGGCTGGAAGAAATGAAAGCAAAACATGAACAAAAGTTAAACGACATTATTCCTAAAGACGAAATCTATATTCTTTCCCATGCTTTAAATCTTAGTCGCGGCGGAAAAATGGTGAGCCTTGAACATGAAAAAGATGATAAACTCCTAAAGGTATTTGACGATCTCAGCCATTATGCAAAAGAATTTTATTATGGACGGTACGATATAAAATGCACTTCTGTTGAAGATCTAAAAGAAGGCAAAAATTTTTCTATATTGGAATATAATGGCAGCGGAGCAGAGCCGCATCATGCATATGGAAATGGAAATACATTATGGCAGGCGCAAAAGATATTTTTGCATCACTGGAAAATTTTATATCAGATCTCGAAATACAATCATAATCACGGCATTCGTTACTGGGATTTTAAGCGTGGCTGGCAATTTTTAAAAACTGCCAGAAAGGAATACAATATGCTCAAAAAGGTTGATGCTGAAACCGAATTATAAGAGAAAAATAATTGTTTGATAATGTAGGGTTTGGTTTGCGGCACACTTTTTAGTTCAAAAGCAGTATGACTGCAACAGCAGAAAATATTAAAATTGATACGGTAACTGTTATAAATGAATACTTATCCTTTCTGGATACCAAAGAATTTCCGTGTATTGCAGCTAAAGCTGCTCTTGCAAAGCAAAATGTAAAATGCATGGTTGCAGGTAACATGGCCTGCCCCAAAGATGATGCAGATATTCTACAGTTTATTTATGATTTTGTGGATGAATACAGGAGATCAAAAGATTTTTACCACACTGCTGCAATTATTTTTACAGGACCGCAAATTTATAATGAAGAGATGTTTGATACCTTTTTATGGCAGCGGTTACAGGCATTGGAAATACTGGACGCAAAAACCTATACTTATGATAGCCGTGTAGAAGCAGATCCTTCATCTGCAAAATTCAGTTTTAGCATTAAGGAAGAAGCATTTTATATAATAGGACTTCATACTGCCAGCAGCAGGCAGGCTCGGCAGTTTAAATATCCAACGTTAGTTTTTAATCCGCATGCACAATTTGAACAACTGAAAGAAACAGCAAAATATGATATGATGAAGAATGCTGTAAGAAAACGCGATATTGTATTTTCAGGATCAGTGAATCCAATGTTACAGGACTTTGGCGAATCCTCTGAAGCGTTTCAATATAGCGGACGTAAATATGATGAGAGTTGGCAGTGTCCCTTAAAAATTACTCATGCAGAAACTAAACATAATTCCTCCCCGTAGTGGTGTTTCATTTATCCTAAAAAAAGATCAGCGGCTTAAAGTTGTAGATATTGAAGGCGAACAGGTTTCTGATTTAATATGTTATAACCTTCACGACAAAGCAGAATATCTTTCCAGCGGCAGAACTATAGATTATGCAGAAACTATCTACTTAACCAAAGGCCATCCATTTTATTCAAACAGAAGCAATGTAATGTTTGATATGGTTGAAGACACTGTTGGTAAACACGATTTTTTACTTACTCCGTGCAGTGCAGAAATGTTTAGAATAATTTATGGACATGATGAACCGCATCGGGGATGTTTTGGAAACCTTTTTGCCGCACTTAAGGAATATGGCATTACCCCTGATAATATTCCTACCTGTTTTAATATTTTTATGAATGTACCTGTTGATAATGTTACAGGAAAAGTTTCTGTACTTCCACCCAAAAGTAAAGCCGGCGATTATATTATTCTCAAGGCAAAGATGGATCTGATCGTTGGCATGACTGCATGCTCAGCAGGGATGAGTAATAATTTTACCTTTAAGCCAATTGGTTTTCAAATAGAAGATTAAGCATTAAGTATATTATTGGTTGAGTTAATTTAATATTTGACGCGGCACAAAAAAGTACGGATCAATAGAAAAATGTCTTTCAATAGCCGGGGCAGATTCACTTAATTCTATTTCAAGAAAAGATTTACAATGGCGTATGTGCCACAAAAAAAGACTTTTTCCTTCCCTGGTTTTTTGAATAAGTTCCGGCAGCATTTCATCCAGTAAACCATTCCAACAGGCATCTTCCAATTTGTCAGTTGCTGATAAATGTTTATTATCCTCAATATTTTTTTCAGCCCATTGCCGTGCGGAAAATTTAGTGCCTGTCATAAGTAATATTTCCTGTTGAATTGATTTCGTTTTCATAACAAGAGAGTTTTTGTTTTAAACCCTCATTATTAAGATGAATTTTGTAATGTTTTAGACGTGTGGATTATTAAAAGTTATGTTAAGGTCTGTAAAGGCGTGCGGCCTAATTTCATGACCGGAACTTTATATATTTACCTACACATATTTAGCCTAAATGAATAATAATTCACTCAAAAAACTACTAACTCTTTTTTTAAGTATCTGTTTTAATTTCCTGTATGCTCAGCAATATTATCCCGATGCTGATTGGCAAGTAAGAAAACCAGAGGAATTAAAGATGAGCAGCAAGTGGCTTGACAGCGCTATAAGCTTTGCGTTGCATAATGAGAACAAAGTTGATCGTGATCTACGACTTGCAGTGCTGAAAGCTTATATTAATGAACCTTTTTATAAAATTAGCGGTCCTGTAAAACCACGTGGTGGACCGGCAGGTATAGTAATTAAAAATGGATATATAGTAGGTCAATGGGGTGATATAAAAAGAGTTGATATGGATTTTAGTGCTACAAAGAGTTATCTCTCAACAGTTGCAGGGCTTGCGGTAGATGAAAAATTAATAAAGAGCGTAAATGACAAAGTAAATGGATATGTGTGGGATGAAACTTTTGAAGGAGAGCACAATTCAAAAATTACATGGGAACATTTATTAAATCAAACATCAGATTGGTATGGGCAACAATTTGGTATTTATGACTGGGCAGACCGTCCGGATAAAAATGGCAAGCTTGATGAGTGGAGAAATAGAAAATTATTTGAGCCGGGTGAAAATTTTAAATACAATGATGTTCGGGTTAATTTATTGGCTTATTCTTTATTGCAGGTGTGGAGAAAACCACTTCCTGTAGTGCTTAAGGAAAAGATCATGGACCCCATTGGTGCATCCACAACATGGCGCTGGTATGGCTATGAAAATTCATTTGTAAATATTGATGGTGTAATGATGCAATCTGTTAGTGGCGGCGGGCACTTTGGCGGCGGCCTCTTTATTAATACGCTTGACCAGGCGAGGTTCGGGCTTTTATTTTTGAGAAAAGGCAAATGGAAAAATGCTCAGATCATTTCTGAAAACTGGGTTAACGCCGCAAACAAGCCATCACAGGCAAATAAAAGTTACGGGTATATGTGGTGGTTAAATGCGGAAAATAAATTCCCTGGTGTACCGGCAAGCGTTTATTATGCCGAAGGGTTTGGTGGCAATTATATCATAATAGATAATGAACATGACATTGTAGTAGTGGCAAGATGGGTAGATTCAAATAAAACAGGAGAGCTTCTTAATTTAATAATAAAAGCGGTGGAAAATAAATAAGTAGTTTGATGCTTAAAAAATCAAAGAGATTTTTCATAATACCTATTGCGAAGTATCTCGAACTTGTTTCTTAATTCTACTGAAAGAAGATCAATGGTATTTCCGTTGAACGAAGGGATGAACTTTGTATGGGTAGGATTAATAAACTTGATATTACCATCCCATTTATCTTTAAACTTTTGGGGTGCATCCTGCACTAATTCATAAAATTCTTCAGTAAATTTTTGTTGCTGATCTATTTCTATATTCATAGGATTTTTAAAAAACTGATATGAGTTGAAGGTAAGCTATAAAGACGTAAAATCTATACGATTACTTTTGATGTTCAACATTTCCTTTCATTTCTTCTATTTGCTGCCGGGTGCCAAGCACTATCACTTTCATTCTGTTATTGATCAATGTTCCCTCAGGTGGGTTAATAATAAATGTTCCTTCTGCATCTTTAATACCTATGCAGTTAACGCCTGTTTTTCGCCACGCCATTATCTCCTGTAGAGATTTATCTTTTAATTCTACAGGGAGAACATCATAACCTACGGATTCAAGATGAATAGAATCCCCCTCTTCACCTGATAAATAATCTATGAATTCAATTACATCAGGCTTGGAGACCAATGTAGCCATATGTGTACCTCCAATTTTATCAGGAGATATTACGCTGTCTGCGCCTGCCTTTCTAAGTTTTGTTCCTGCGCCGGGGTTTGATGATCGGCTGATAATTTGAATAGTACTACTCAATGATCGGGCAGATAAAACTATATATACATTGTCTGCATCTTCCGGCAATGCAGTTATCAGCGCTTTAGCTCTTTCAATGCCCGCACTCAATAAAACATCATCGTCAGTAGCATCTCCTTTTATGTACAATACGCCATCTTTTTTTGAAAGCTCCTGCTCTATGCGGTCATCATTGTTTTCTATCACAACAAATTTTACTTTATGATGGCCCAATATTTTTGCAGCCTGTTTCCCATTGCGGCCATAGCCACAAATAATTACATGATCTTTAAAATCTTTAATAGCACTCATAATTTTACGATTTTTAAAAAATTTATTCATTTCTCCATCCACAACATATCGCGTAAGTTTTGCAAGTGCATATGCAAACGTGGCAAAGCTGGAAATGATCAATAGCATATTAAATATCATTCCGGCTTTGCTTAAAGCATGTACCTCTCTATAGCCAACAGTGGTAACCGTTATTACCGTCATGTAAAGAGCATCCAGCAGACTAAAACCCTCTATCAACATAAAGCCGATAACACCGGTTAAAATAATAGCGCCTATAATTATAAAGGGTAAAAACAATTTATATGATTGGAAGGTCATTTGTTTTATTACCCTGAGTTTTGCCATAAGATTAAGTTATGAAATTTTTTTTTAGTGTCAGAAAACTAATCGAATTACGTTGTGCTTATAGTTTCAGCACTTTCTTCCTTTACCTCTAAAAGAGTTGCGTTATTCATAAACTTTTCTGTAAACTTTCAATTATGAGTTTGAACCCCACCAAATTTGAATTACTTTTGCAAATTGCTCTTTTTTGAATCAACGTATCCCAATTAATATTGTACCTCTAACATCTTAAATAGTACATCTCGCTTGGCCTTACCACACCTGATCAAATACATTTATAATACAGGAACCGATGAAGTTATACGTCGTGGTAAAAAAATTCATGCTTTTGGCTATGTTGAATTAATGGAGAATGATGCGCTGATGAATGACATAACATTCAGGGTACGTGATGATAGCTATACTACATTCTACAAGGTTCATATCCAAAAATATAATGATGCTAAAACGCTGATGCTTCGCTGCAGCTGTCCTTATAACTTAGGAGACATCTGCCGCCATGAAGCTGCCGCACTTTTTCAATTGCAGGATCTTGTTGATAAAAATTTATTAGGCAGCCATGAAGCAATCGTTTATAAACAAAAACATACGATTGCAAAAATGAAGTACATAGATCTTAAAACGATTAGGATGCTGGCTGGCTTAAATAATTATGCTATTGCAGAAGAAATACAAAGAGGTACCAAAGCAAACATAGTAAAGGCCACAAATGAAAAGGTAGAAGCAACATTGGAGTACAACGCCGAAAAAAATAAACTTGTAATTCAAAAGAATGAGGAAAAGAACTTTGATACTTCCTGCACCTGTGATGAAAAAGAACATGCTTTATGCGCCCATAAAACGGCACTTTTCTTACAACTGCTAAATTCTTACGGCCCTCATTATTTTGACTCTATCCGTAATTGGGATAAAGAAAAAAATAAATTGTTGGAGGCTTATGGCTACAATCTTGCCGAGGACCTAAAAGGTAAATTTGAATTTGCATATAAAGAAGGGAAGCCTTTTTTAAGAGTGATGGATCCTTCCATAAAACGGTTAGCTCCCGCTTCTAATGCCCGGCCTGTAGTTGCGATGGTGAAAGAAGAGACAGTTGAAACGGAGACGATTTCTACTACACAAAAGATAGGTATTGTTTTTAATACAAACGAAAGGTCTTTCCCGCTTTTTTCAATAGACGTTATACAAGGTGAGGCTGATGAAGAAGCAAAAAAATTTATCAGCAATGTAGCAAAAGCAGATCTCACCAAATTTATAAATACTGATATATTTTCTGAACAGGATAAACAATTATTGCAACAGGTACGTAAAATTCAATCATCAGAAGTTAATAAATATCTTGATCGAAATTCACCATTCAGTGGTTTTTGGGAAAATATAATTCATGATGAAAAGGATGCCTTACCCGAAGAAACAAAAGCTTTGATGGTTGAATATTTACACCCAAAGCTTAAAAAAATATTCGAAGAAAACAGTTCTAACCCATTGGTGTTTTATTTATCCCCGGGGACAAATTTTAAAACCGAAAACCTTAAAGAAGTATCATTATCAACAGAAGCCCTTTCCCCTGTTTTTAAGATCGCAGCAAAAAATGGACATTATGAGCTTTCCTGTGCCGTAAAAATTGATGGCCAGGCAACCCAGTTGACAAAAAATGAATGGGGCAGCAGCTTATTATTCTTATACAATCATACATTTTACCAATGGCAAAAGCCCGAAGATGTATTGAATGCAGAAAAATATTTTAATAAACCGATTATTTTATCAAAGAATAACTGGGCAGAGCAGTACCGGCAAATTGTATTACCCCTTACAAAAGAATACCAGGTTGAGTTTGATAAATCATTGATAAAAGAAATTAAGGAAGGCGATCCGGAAGTTAGATTAATGCTTATTGAAAAAGGTGAGTACCTTATGTTTCAGCCGCTATTTAGTTATAAAGGGTTTGAAACAAAAGCCAATGACAAAGATGTAATAATAATTCCTGAAGGAGAGAAAGTATTGCTTGTTCATCGTAATAAAGAAGCTGAAAATAAATTTATATCCAAGCTGGAAGGCCTGCATTCATTATTTGTACGCCCCCCGGACGGTAACAGTCTTGTATTAAAAGGAACAGATGTTTTAAGGAACAACTGGTTTTTTTTATTTGTAGATGCCATGAAGGAGTTGAAAGTGCCTGTCCATGGATTTGAGGCATTAAAAAATTTCCGTTTCAACACTGCCAAACCCTCTACACACATACACGTAAGCAGCGGGCTTGATTGGTTTGATGCTAAAGTAGAACTTGCTTTTGGCGACCAGCGTATAGGCATTATTGATATTAAAAAAGCATTGGCGAACAAGCAATCTTTTGTGCAGTTAAGTGATGGCACTTTGGGTATACTTCCTGATGAATGGATAAAGAAATATTCATTGCTTTTTAAAGTTGGCGAGGGTAAAAATAACCAGCTTCGCTTGTCAAAATTTCATCTAAGTGTTATTGATGACCTTTACGAAAAGCGGGATGAAAAAGAACTTTCATTTGAGCTGGATGCAAAATATGAACGGCTGAGAAATTATAAAAGTATTCCGGAAATTAATGTTCCCGACGGATTACAGGATATTCTGCGCCCTTACCAAACATCGGGCTATCACTGGTTAAATTATTTAAATGAAGTTGGCTGGGGAGGAATTTTAGCAGATGATATGGGGCTGGGCAAAACGGTGCAGGCATTAACAATGCTTAGGCATTATAAAGAAGCCAATGGCACATTAAAAGCAATGGTAGTTTGCCCTACTACGCTAATTTATAATTGGGAGAATGAAATAAAAAAGTTTACACCGCAATTAACTTACCGAATTCATCATGGCAGTATTCGTACAAGGGATACAGAAGAGTTGGAGCAATCTAATATTATTATTACCACCTATGGAACCCTGCGAAGCGATATACAGGTTTTATCAAAAACATTTTTTGATTATATAATCCTGGATGAATCGCAGGCAATTAAAAACCCGGGCTCCAAGGTGGCAAAAGCGGCCTGCCTGCTTACTGCAAAAAACCGCTTATGTATGAGTGGTACACCTTTGCAGAATAATACATTTGATATTTTTGCACAAATGAATTTCTTAAATCCCGGCTTATTGGGTACCATGGAATTTTTTAGAAATGAATTTGCAACGCCTATAGATAAGTTTGGTGAGCAGGAACAAAAAGATCATTTAAGAAAGCTCTTATATCCTTTTATTTTAAGAAGAACCAAAGAGCAGGTTGCCAAAGACCTTCCGGATAAAACAGAAACCATTTTATTTTGTGAAATGGAAGATGAGCAAAGAAAAGTATATGAAGCTTACCGCAATGTATACAGAGATAAAATATTAGGCGTTATAGACGATCAGGGTATTGACAGATCTCAACTTACCATTTTACAGGGGTTAATGAAATTGAGGCAGATATGCGATAGCCCGGCAATTTTAAATGAAGAAGAAAAATATCCTAATAACTCTATAAAGCTTGATGAGCTTACCAGGGAAATTACAGAGAACATTGGTGAACATAAGGCATTGGTTTTTTCGCAATTTTTGGGCATGCTTGCTTTAATAAAAGAAAAACTGAAGGAGAATAATGTTGCATTTGAATATTTTGATGGCAGCACTTCTCCGCAGGAAAGACAACGTGCCATTGAGAACTTTCAAAATAATGATGATAGCCGGGTGTTTCTTATTTCATTAAAAGCCGGTGGTGTGGGATTAAATTTAACTGCTGCCGATTATGTTTATATTGTAGACCCATGGTGGAACCCGGCAGTAGAGCAGCAGGCCATTGACCGTACCCACCGCATAGGGCAAACCAAAAACATTTTTGCCTATAGAATGATTTGTAAAGATACTATTGAGGATAAAATTTTGCAGTTGCAGGACCGCAAAAGAATACTTGCAAAAGAACTCATAGCAGATGACACTTCTTTTGTAAAGAGTTTAAGTAAGGAGGATGTTGAATATCTTTTCAGTTGATCAATCGGTTATAAAATCTTTAAGTCTTCTAAATTCTCTTTCTGAATCAGATACAAAAAACGTCGTTACCTTACTAACAATAAGTTTTAAAAAACGAAGCATAGTTTGGATGTATTAGATTGATTTTTTCATAGAACTTGTTTCAAAGTATCCAAAGATAGAATAGGGGTTTGCGGATAACAAGAGTATAAATACCCTATTTTTTATGTAAAAACCGCATTAGCAAGATTTTAACAATAACCACAGAGATCTGGGTCACTCAGGAAGATTTTTAATATAAACCGATCGTTAGTATGCAAGATAATTGCGATTGCATGACGGCAAAACTATACTTGCAAAAGAACTCATTGCAGATGATACTTCTTTTGAATAATTTAAGTAAGGAGCTGTTGAATACCTGTTCAGTTAATTGGCGATAAAATCTTTAAGTTTTCTAAATTTTTTTTGTGAACCAGATACAAAA
>DASYOS010000178.1:0-10883 GCA_036007525.1 Chitinophagaceae bacterium
CAATGCTAAAGAAAATGCTTTGCTGATGGAATTTGTTTTGCATGGATTGGCTACACATTCTCTCATAAGTAAAAAAGTAGTTGAAGGGAAAATAGAATTTAAAGACTTGATGGGTAGCATGTTAAATCTTAGCACAAAATCATTTAGCGAAGAAGAATTGGATGACGAAGATTTTAAATAAAATTAGTCGGAAGAATTTTCCTTCTGATTATGTATCTGATAATTTTAAAATTTATATCCAAATCCTATCCCACCATAATATGGGATAAAAAATCCGCTGCCAAACACAGGCGTTATTTGTGCTTTAAAAAAAAACCCGCCTTTTGCAGGAGCAAGTCTATAACCTAATGTTAGATTTCCGAAACTGGAACTAAAATTATCTGAACCAAAACCACTCTCAGAAGTTCCATTAATGTAAGTAAAACCGACGCCCACTTCAAAATAATTTTTTTGATCTTTTCCTATTAAATAATTTAACCCTACAGGAACACTTAATATACTTGCACGATCGCCAAACCCATCGGACAGTGCAAAACCTCCTATACCAACACGAAAACCAAGGCCGCCTTCTTCCTTTTTAAAACGCATATCAAAATTAGCCGATGCTAATCCAGGTCCGCCTATTTCCGCATAAACGGCTTTTGCAGCTTTTTGTGCATGCACATAAGTGCTTAAGGTAAATACAACAGGTAGTAATAAAAGTAGTTTTTTCATAAATAGTTTTTTGTTGCAGACATCAATAATAGCAAATGCGCTGCTTATAAAAAAATTAAATAATATTAACTTCGGTATCCAATTCTACATTAAATTTCTCTTTTATACTTTGTTTTATTTCTGTACTCAAATCATATATTTCTTTGCCGGAGGCATTTCCATAATTTACCAGCACTAATGCCTGCCTTTCATGGCAGCCGGCATTTCCCTTTCTAAAACCTTTCCAGCCGCATTGCTCTATAAGCCACCCTGCAGCTAGCTTTTCATTTCCATTATCCAATTTATATCCAATAATATTTTCGAATTTCGATTCTAAAATTTCGAATTTTGATTTTGATACTTCAGGATTCTTAAAAAAACTTCCTGCATTCCCAATTATTTGTGGGTCAGGTAATTTACTACTGCGAATATTTATTACTGCCTGTGAAATGGCTTGAATACTTAAGTCTTTCACTCCCATAGTTTCTAATTCTACTTCTATAGCCCCGTAAGAAATATTGTATTCAGGTTTTTTATTCAGCCTGAATGTTACAGTAAGAATAGCAAATTGATCTTTGTATTGCTTTTTGAAAATGCTATTCCTATAGCCAAATTCACAATCATTCAAAGAAAAGGTTACCAGTCGTTTTTCTGTTAAATGAAAAGCCTCCAATGAATGGAAAACATCTTTTACTTCTACCCCATAAGCTCCAATATTTTGCATTGGCGAAGCACCGATGTTTCCCGGGATCAATGAGAGATTTTCAACTCCTGAAAAATTATTTTTGACACAATGCATTACAAACTGATGCCAGTTCTCCCCTGCGCCGGCTTTTATATAAATATGATCTTCATCTTCATGAATTGTATGAATGCCTTTAATCTCATTTTTTAAAACAAGCCCATCATAATTTTTTGTAAGTAAAATATTACTGCCACCGCCCAGAATGAAAGTTGGCAGTTGTTTGTTGGCAGTTGACAGTAATAATTGTTCTAACTCGGTTATAGAAGTGAATGCACCAAAATATTTTGCATAAGCCTCAATACCGAAAGTGTTATATTCTTTAAGCGGATAATTTTGTTGAACTTGCATAATCAGCAGCAAAATAACAAATATGAATGAACAGACAGCAGTGATTATTGGCGCATCAGGATTAATAGGTAATCATCTTGTACAACAAATGCTGCTGGATGAGCATTTTGATACTGTTAGGGTTTTGGTTAGAAAAGTATTACCTATAATTCATCCAAAACTGCAGCAGGAAATTGTAAATTTTAATGACATAGATGATCACTCCAGTAAATTGGGGAAGGGAAATAGTATTTTCTGTTGCATCGGCACTACACAAAAAAAAGTAAAGGGTGATAATGAAGCTTATGAAAAAGTAGATTATGATATTGCGCTAAATGCGGCCAAGATCGGAGTTGAAAATGGTTTTAAAAAATTTCTTATAGTTTCATCTGCAGGCGCAAATAGTAATTCTAAAAATTTTTATTTGAGACTTAAAGGCAAAATTGAAAATGCATTAAAAGTTATTCCATTTTATAGCATTTGTATTTTTAGGCCGGGGCAGTTGCTTGGCAAAAGAAACGAGTATAGACGTGGAGAACAATTTATGCAGGCAGCTACAAAGTTTATATCACAGTTTCTTATCGGTTCTTTACAAAAATATCATTCCATACAAGCATGCGATGTTGCCAAAGCGATGATAGCTGAAAGCAAAAATTATAAACCCGGTATAAATATTCTTGAATACAAAGAAATGATAAGTGCAATATCGTAACTACATAGTATCTACGTCTGCAATAAGCGTAACGCTCCTGAATTTCTTTTCTGCATGCAATAAATTAAAATGATTTGCTATCACTTTTTTATGCTGCTTAAGCATATGAACATCTTTCGGCAATTTTAAAAGAATCTCCATAAGATATAAACTGCGGATCCTGTTAACTACCGGTGCAGCGGGGCCCACAACAAAATCATTCATATCCTTTTTTAATGCATCCCCCAACCTATCTGCCGCCTCATAAACAACCTCTTTTATTTTATGTTTTAAAATAATCTTAATCACGCGGCTAAATGGAGGATAAAAAAAGCTTTTACGCTTTTCTATTTCAAAATCATAAAACCTTTTAAAATCATGTTGCTGTACAAACAATAAAACAGGGTGAGTGATCTTTGCTGCCTGTATCATCACCTTTCCCTGTTCGCCTTTTCTGCCCGCCCTGCCGCTTACCTGTTCCATTAACTGGAAAGCTCTCTCATTAGCTCTAAAATCTGCAAAGCTCAATAAACCATCAGCATCTAAAACACCTACCAGGCTTACACTTTCAAAGTCAAGGCCTTTAACAACCATTTGTGTACCCGCCAGGATATCGATCTTATGCTGTTCAAATAATTTTATCAGGCTATCATGAGCAGTTTTTCCACGCACAGAATCCATATCCATTCTGGCGATCTTATAAGAAGGAAATTCATTTTCTAATTCCTCCTCTATTTTTTCCGTTCCAAAATTTTTCTCTATCCAGTTTACAGTGCCGCATGCAGGGCAAGTTATAAGTTTTGGATAGCTGCTTCCGCAATAATGACAATGTAATTTATTTGAGAATTTGTGCAGTGTAAGTGTAACGTCGCAATTATTACAATTAGGAATAAATCCGCAGGTTCCGCAAATTAAAAAAGGAGAATATCCCCTACGGTTTTGAAATAAAATTACCTGCTTGGTATTTGCTACCGCACCTTCTATAGCAGCTTTTAATTGAGGTGATAAGATCACTTTACCCTTTTTAGCGGCTGCCACCTGTCTTGTATCTATTATCTCTATTTCCGGTAATTTTATTCCCCCAAATCTTTCATTTAATTCTACCAGGCCATATTTTTTCTTTTCAACATTGTAATAACTTTCTATGGAGGGGGTTGCGCTTCCCAATAAAATTTTTGCATTAAAAAGAGAAGCATAAAAAATAGCGGCATCCCTTGCATTGTAGCGGGGAGCAGGATCCTGCTGCTTATAAGAACTGTCGTGCTCTTCATCCACTATTATCAAACCAATATCTTTAAAAGGAAGAAACAAAGCACTTCTTGCGCCAAGAACAATTTTTACTTCACCATTTTTAATTTTATTCCACAGCTCTACCCTTTCATTATTATTAAATTTAGAGTGGTAAATAGCAACGTTGCCTCCAAAAATTTTTTGTAGCCTGCGAATAATTTGTGCGGTCAGCGTTATCTCTGGCAATAGATATAAAACCTGCTTACCTTTTTTAATATATTGTTCAATCTGCCTGATATACAATTGTGTTTTGCCGCTGCTTGTAACGCCATGCAACAGGCAAACATTTTTTTCAGAAAAGACTGCATTAATCTCTGATAATGCTGTTATTTGTGCAGAACTTAATTCAAAATCTATAGAAACTTTTTGAGGCAGGTTTTCAATTCTGTCAACATTCTTTTTTTCTATGCGTAGAATATTTTTTTCTATTAAGCCTTTCAACTGAATTGCAGAAGCGCCGGATTTTTTTAATAATTCGGTTTGTGTTACTTCTCCTACAGTTTTTGATAGATGCAAATAGCTTAGCAACAATTCCAGTTGCTTAGGTGCTTTACCCCAGTTATTTAAAAGTTCACTTAATTTTTCTTCGTTATAAAATTCAGGATTCAGTATTACATAATTTTCTTTCTTCTGTTTATATTTTTCATTGAAGGCCTCCCATACATAACAAACTTTTTTCTCAATAAGTTTTTTTATCAATGGGTAAACGTGATTCACATCCAGTATTTGTTGAACCTCAGGCAACCTCAGCTCCTTTTTTATTAATAGCGCCTCTGCCACAAGGTATTCTTCGTTATCAAGCTCAGAAAAATCTTCTCCATACTCTTCATTAAAAACAATTACTGCTTCGCTGCTTAATTTAAGATGCGTAGGTAAGGCGGCGGCCATCACCTCTCCTTCGCTACACATATAATATTCACTTATCCATTTCCACAACTGTAATTGCTGAGGATAAATTATTGGCTCTTCATCAATTATGTTTAAAATTTCTTTCGTTGGATATTCCGGTTTTGTATTGGAGACTGACTTTACAATTCCTGCATATTTTTTATTTTTTCCAAATACAACTTCAGCCCTACACCCCGGCTGTGTTTTTAATTTAAGATCTTCGGGGATTGTGTACGTGTATGTTGTAGGAATAGCTAAAGGCAAAATAACTTCTGCCCATGCGCCTGGGTTATTAGTTGACAAAGAATTGAAAAGATTTATATTACCAGCTTCATTTATCATTGATACAAATATACTTTCAAAAGTGCCGACTAATCAGGATTTTGAGGGTTGTATCCAGCTTGCTTTATATCTTATTAAAGCATCTTCCATTTGCTTATATATCTTTTCTTTCAGCAAATAAACATCTTCTATTGAGAGCCCGGCAGTGATGGTCTCTTCTAAAAATATGGTTCGGGACATTCCGGGAGAAAGCGAAAAAATACTTTTATAATTCAATCTGTCATAAGTATCTAAAAATAATAATGGCTTAACCGGTGTTTGTGTTTCGATTGCAATTTTAAAAGCTCCATCATAAAAATCTTTAAGGGGTTTATGGGTTTCATTAAAGGTTCCTTCAGGGCAAATAAAAACTGATATTTTTTTTCGAATTATAGATTTTAAAGTGAGCACGCTTTGGGCCCTATTCCCGGGGTTATTCCTATCTACAGAAACTGCGGCCTGTTTATATATAAACCCGAACACAGGTATTTTGCCCAACTCAGCCTTCCCTAAAATGCGAAAGTGTTGTTTTCGGATTGCTTTCATCATTACCGGTATATCCATATAAGAAATATGATTACTCAAAAAAATATACTGTCGTGAAATATCGTGTGGGGCATCATATATATTTTTATGAGAGATGCCGATCAAAAACATCCACATATCTGCCCATATCCTACATGCTTCATATATAATATTACCTCCATCTACCTTCCCTAATAAAGAAGCCACCAGGATAGTTGGTAATAATAAAAGCATAAGGATAATAAAAAGTGTAAAAGCATATATGCTATAGATGACTCTTATTATCCCAACTAAATATTTCAAAATGTAACTTTAAAGCGCAAAATAAGGCAATAGCGTTACCAAAATTTGTAATTTTTATATATAATTAGCAAGATTTTACCTGAATTCCCTTACCTTTGCACTCCTAAATTTGGGTAGTTATGTTTGCAGTTATTAAAATAGCCGGTCAGCAATTTAAAGTTCAGGCAGGGCAAAGCTTATTTGTACCGCATATTACCGGTAAAACCGGTGATAAAGTGGAATTCTCTGATATATTGATGCTCCATAATGATGGAAAGCTTAGCATGGGTGGTGATGCTAAAGCTACTGTAAAGGCAGAAATAGTAGAAGATACCGTTAAAGGTGATAAGGTGATTGCTTTTAAAATGAAAAGAAGAAAAGGGTTTAGAAAAAAACATGGCCACCGCACACACTACACTCAAATAAAAGTTACAGATATTATTTAGTTGAATACTTATTTAAAAAATTTAAAATTATAAATATATGGCTCACAAAAAAGGCGAAGGCTCCGTAAAAAATGGTCGTGATTCACATAGCAAAAGATTAGGCGTAAAAATCTTTGGTGGCCAAGCGGCAATTTCAGGTAACATAATTGTTCGTCAAAGAGGAACAACATTTCACCCAGGAAAAAACGTTGGTGTTGGAAGAGACTTTACAATTTTTGCAACTACCGATGGCGTGGTTGAATTTAGAAAAACTAAAGGCGATAAAACTTACATATCCGTAAATGCTGTAGAAGCATCAGTGTAAAATAAAATTATTTCTGCATCGCAAATTTTAAAAAGCAGCAGCACAAAAATCTACATCTCTGTAAATACACTTTCTGTGTATTAGTAAAATTTTTCAAATTTTTTTTGGTAGTTTAATAAATATTTATACTTTTAGTAAATATTTACTAACAATTAAATTCTAAAAAAATGGCAATGGCAAAAAAAGGAGCTAAAAAAGCAGCTCCAAAAAAAGCAGCTAAAAAAGCAGCTCCAAGAAAAGCAGCTAAAAAAGCAGCTCCTAAAAAAGCAGCTAAAAAAGCAGCTAGAAAGAGGTAATTCACGCTTTTAATTAAGCAATGATACGAGCCCCGAAATTTTCGGGGCTTTTTTTTATCTCTCAATACCCTTTACCAGCATACATTACAGCTTAACAAATTTTGCTATCAAGTCTAAAAAATATTACACTTTAAACCTGGCAATTGATGATCAAATAAACATCCTGAATAATTATACTACACATCATTATTTATTTAAAAATAAAAAAAAGGAATAATATAATCGGCAGTTACTATGCATATTGATAAGAAAATTTATAGTGATTTTTTTAAACTTATTAATGCTGAACAATTTTAAAGAATTAGAAAAGCAATAAAAAAAAGAAGAAAAAGCAAAAAAAAATATTTTTCAAATGTTAAAGTTTCTAATCCAACACTCTACAAATAATGCTAATATCCTTCAGTAAATATTTATTATTTTTGTTCTCCATGGCTGCGTAGCTCAACTGAATAGAGCATCTGACTACGGATCAGAAGGTTTTAGGTTTGAATCCTAACGCGGTCACAAAATCAGCAGCTTATTTTGAGCTGCTTTTATTTTTTATTTTAATAAGGTTGTAATTGAAAATACATTTTTGGTCATTAGGAAACGCTCATGAAATTTATGTAAAACAAGGAATAGAAATATTCACTAAACGCATTTCTCATTATTACACCGTAGAATGGAAACTAATTCCTTTTCAAAAAAATGCATCAAGTTTTTCTCAGCAGGATTTAAAAAAAGCTGAATCCGAAGCAATCATGCGCTTACTAAAACCGGAGGACATGCTTATAGTATTGGATGAAAAAGGAAAACAACTCACTTCTGAAAAATTATCTGAATTACTACAACAAAATGCAAATAAAAGCATTAAAAACCTGGTATTTCTTATTGGAGGGGCTTTTGGTGTTGATGAAATGATCATTAAGCGTGCAAATTATACATGGAGTTTATCACAATTGGTTTTTCCTCACCAATTGGTACGGCTCATCCTGGCAGAACAGGTTTATAGGGCATGCACTATAATCAGGAATGAAAAATATCACCATTCCTGAGCATAAAATATTAAAATATTGTAAATGTCAATAACGTTCATAATAATCCTGACTACCGTTTCTGTTTCTCTCATTGCGTTTAACAAACAGAAAGTGATGGATGATATGATTTTTTATCCTCCGGCAGTTACTGAAAAAAACCAATACTATCGGTTTATAACCTGTGGACTAATTCATGCTGATTTTGGGCATCTGGCTTTTAATATGATCTCTTTTTATTTATTTTCCAATGCCTTGGTTGAGCCTGCGTTTATTCAACTTTTTGGAAATTATGGTAGAGTAATGCTGTTGCTTTTGTATGTACTTGCCTTGATCGTTTGCCTGTTACCAACATATTTGAAAAATAAAAACAATGAAAATTACAGGAGCCTGGGTGCATCCGGTGCTGTATCAGCAGTAGTGTTTACAGGTATTATGATCTCTCCGCTTTCACAACTTGGCTTTTTTATTATTCCTCCCATTATCCCCGGGTTTATTTTCGGGCCGCTGTATCTGATCCTATCAGCATACATGGATAAACGAGGCGGTGACAACATTAATCACTCAGCACATATTTGGGGGGCTTTGTTTGGAGTGATATTTATTATAGTTACCTCTAAGCTATATTCTAACTATGATGTTCTGACACATTTTATTGAGGATGTTCAATTTTATCTTAAGACTAAATTTAACTTAGGCTGATCTTTAAAATATTTTTTGTTTTGGAAATTATTTTAAAACGATCATCAATTCTTTTTCCCACAACCCATATTATTTTTTTATCCATCTCCAATACCCATGACTTTTCTTTTTCAACAAGGGATAATTTCTGATCTATAAAGAAACGGCTAAGCTTTTTCTTTTTTTTCATGGCAAGAGGGTAAAAATAATCTCCCTGCTTCCATTTTCTTAACAGCATTGGGAATGTTATCTCATCTGCATCAAAACATGCGATAGCGTTGTTGATGGGCAGTTTATAGTTGTCAACTGATAGCTTTTCAATTTTCAGATTTCCATTTGTAAATTTAATTGCCTTGTGTTTTTCTTCAATTAAGATATTTTCAGAAATAACACTGATAATTGGAGAGATTATAAGCCAATTACGATTTTTAAGAATTCTATGAGAAGTTGACAAAATATATTTACCTGAATCACTATTTAAAAGCTTTACTACTTCCTCAGTTTGATTGGATGTAAAACCAAAATCTTTTATTATCTCATAAACAATTGTTGACAATGGTTCTGATCTCAATAGTTTTAATACAGGAATATGTATCTCCTCCCCTTTTTTCTCTAACAACTTTTTTTTATGAAACTCTATAGATTGTTTATACAATATTTCAATATCCTTGAACCGCTCAATGCTGTTAAGTAAATTATCCTCGGCCTGTGGAAATATTTTTTGAATGGAAGGAATCAATTGATTACGGAAATAATTTCTTGTGTACTTATCAGAAGCATTGGAAGAATCTTCCACGTAACCTAAATCAATGTTTTTAGCAAATTCTAAAATCTCTTTCTTCCTGGCAAAAAGTAAGGGGCGGATTATTTTCCCCTGTTTTGGCAATATTCCTCTCAGTCCGTATATTCCCGTGCCCTTAAAAAAATTCATCAAAAGTGTTTCGATATTATCATCGGCATGATGAGCTGTGAGGTTATAGTTGATTGGTTGACTGCTTGACTGGTTAATTAAAGAAATAAACCATTCATATCTTAAATCTCTTGCTGCTTGCTGAATCCCTATTTTTTTCTCTTCTGCATATTTCTCTGTATCAAATTTTTTTACAAATATTTCTGTTTTATATTTTTTTGCCAGCTCTCTAACAAATTGTTCATCTCTCTCACTCTCCTCCCCTCTTAATTGAAAATTACAATGGGCAATAATAAAATCATAACCGGCTTGTTTACACAGCTCACACAAAACAACCGAATCCACCCCCCCGCTAACAGCCAGCAATAATTTATCTTTTGGTTGTAAAAGGTTTTCCTTTTTTATAAACTCAATAAATTTTTGTAGAAGTTGCATTAGTAAATAAATATGCGAAGAAATACAAATCCTATTATTCCCACTATTCCCATTGTTCCCAGTTCAGACAATTTCCTCATAAGCTCCCTGTAATTCATTATACGTATGTGTATCACCGGCTTTCTTTGCCTCTTCCATTCCGCGTTCATAAATTTTGATCGCCTTTTCGGTATTTCCAATACGTTCAAGCAATTTTGCCAAATGATAATAAGAACCTATATAAGTTGGCTCTCTCCTCAATATTTCATTAAATAAATTTTTAGCTTCTGCATCATTGCCAACTTTAATGTATTCCAAGGCCAGCGCATGTTGCAGAAAGCTATCCTTGCCATTTGTTTTTAAATATTCTTTCAGTTTTTCTACTCTGTCCATACAATAATTTTTACCGCTATCTTTGCTGCTATTTAAAAAATATCAGATGAAGATACTTGTTTGCATCAGCAAAACCCCGGACACCACGGCAAAAATAGCTTTCACCGATAACAATACGAAATTTGCAGAAGCTGGTGTACAGTTCATACTAAACCCTTATGACGAATGGTATGCGTTGGTTAGAGCCATTGAATTAAAAGAAGCCGATGCGGCTGTACAAATTCATTTAATAAATGTAGGCGCTCCAGATTCAGACCCTATCATTCGTAAGGCGCTTGCATTGGGAGGCGATGAAGCTATAAGAGTTAATGCCACAAGCCAGGACAGCTTTTATATTGCTTCGCAAATTTCAGAAGTTGCCAAACAAAATAATTACGATCTAATTTTTACCGGCAAAGAAACGATCGATTATAATGGTTCCTCTATTGGTGGGATGCTTGCGGAATTATTAGATCTGCCCTACGTTTCTCTTGCCACGAAATTTATTTTAAACGGAACAACAGCAACTATAAACCGCGAAATTGATGGTGGTGAAGAAGTTAATGAAGTACAGCTGCCTGTTGTTGTTAGTTGCCAAAAGGGAGTAGCTGAACAGCGCATACCCAACATGAAAGGAATTATGGGAGCCAGAACAAAACCCTTGAAAGTTGTTGAACCAATCGCA
>DASYOS010000179.1:0-10357 GCA_036007525.1 Chitinophagaceae bacterium
TACTCCACCATCCACGCCAATTTTTAAATTCAATTATGTAGATAAGAACCGAAAGTGTAAGCAGCGCTAGTCCTGTTGTATAAATTGTATAAGAGCTGGTCCATATTTTTTTATTTATAGGAAAAGATAAACCCCAACATAACCCGGCAACAGCAAGTACACAACCAGCAACAAATAATCCATTCACCATCTCATGTGTTTTGCCTTTTTGTAAAATATAATTGCCGGCAAAATATCCAAAGATCACCTGCACAATGGCAGCAAACAAACTCATCAAACCTTCCGGATCAAAAACTACTCCTTCACCTTTATACATATGTGCATCGCCGAGAATTGATCTGTCTACATTAGTTCCAAACCATCCTTGTAAGCTAAAAGGATCAGTGGGATTTCCTACAACACATAAAAACCAATAACCCAACAATATTATTCCTGCGGCAACAAATGCACCTCTCACTTTAAAAAAATGAATGATAACCGAAGCAAAAAAATAGGACAGGGCAATTCTCTGCAATACTCCTAAAATCCTTACCCCCTGTGCCTTTCCATTTTCATCAATATATTGCCATGGCTTAAATACAATATGATCTTGGTCCCACTTTATAAAGGGAAACCAGTTAAGTAGCAAACCAATAAAAAAAATAAGGAAAGTTCTTTTTAATACTTTTCTCCAAAAAACTCCTTCGCCTGCAGCTTCTAATTTCGGCATTACAAAAGCCAATGCATTGCCTACAGCAGATAGAAAGAACGGGAACACCAGATCAGTTGGTGTGGCGCCATGCCAGGGTGCATGTTCTAGCGGAGAATAAATGTGAGACCATGAACCAGGATTATTTACCAGGATCATTAATGCAACAGTAGCGCCACGAAAAACATCGAGTGAGTAAAATCTTTCTTTCATAAAGCAGTTTTTGAAAAAAGAAAGTTACTCAAATTCTTTCACTCAACTCCAGCCAGCGCATTTCTTTTTCATCAAGCAGCATTATTATCTCATTAATTCTTTCAGCAGCTTTTTGCAATTCATCAAAACCGGGATTTCCTGAATTCATTTTTTCTTCCAGGCTTACTTTTTCTTTTTGAAGTGCGGGCATTTCCTGCTCTAACTTTTCAAACACATTTTTCTCCTTAAACGACAGAGGTTTTTTTTCTTCTCGTATTGAAATAGTAGTTATTACAGATGTATTCTGTTTTATTGCTTGTAGCTTCTCGCTTGTAGCTTGTGGCTCTTTCTCCTTCCAATCCCTGTATTCAGAATAATTTCCGGGAAAATCTTTTATTACTCCTTCGCCTTCAAAAGCAAAAAGATGATCTACAACTCTATCCATAAAATAGCGATCATGACTGACAATTAAAATACAACCAGGAAAGTCTTTCAAAAATTCTTCAAGCGTTCTTAATGTCTGCAGATCAAGATCGTTTGTTGGCTCATCAAGAATTAAAAAATTGGGATTGAGAAACAAAATACTTAATAAATGCAACCTTCTTTTTTCACCACCACTCAGTTTGCTAAGTGGGGTAAATTGCTGTTGTGCATTAAACCCAAATTTCTCCATGAACTGTGTAGCGCTGATCTTGTTGCCATCTGCCAAAGGAAAAAAATCGGCAAAATCTTTCACATATTCAATTGCTCTTTTATCTTCTTTGTATTGTAAACCTTCCTGGGCAAAATTGCCAAACACAACAGTATCGCCATGATTTATTTTTCCACTATCCGGCGACTCAATACCCAGTGCAATTTTTAAAAAAGTAGATTTACCCACTCCATTTTTGCCAACAATACCGATACGCTCTCCTCTTTTAAAAGTATAATCAAATCCTTTCATTATCGGTTTATCACCATAGCTTTTATAAACCTTTTTCATTTCAATCACCTTGCCACCAAGCCTTGTCATTTTAACCTGTAATGAAACTTCTGCCACATCTTTTTGTTGACTTACTCTATCTTGTATATCAACAAAAGCATCCTGCCTGCTTTTTGATTTTGTTGTACGGGCCTTTGGCTGCTTGCGCATCCATTCCAACTCTTTCCTAAAAATATTTTTGTCTTTTTGTAATTCACTTAACTGAACATCTTGCCGCAATGATTTTTGTTCTAAAAAATAATCATAATCTCCCTTATATACATAAAGCTTTTCATCATCCATTTCAATTATTTCATTACAAACTGTATCTAAAAAATAACGGTCATGGGTTACCAACAGCAAAGTGCTTTTTTGAGAAGAAAGAAAGTTCTCCAGCCACTCTATCATTTCAACATCAAGATGGTTGGTTGGTTCATCCAATATTAATAAACATCTTCCTTCATGCAATTGGGATTCTATTAAAGCCTGCGCAAGTGCTACTCTTTTCTTTTGTCCGCCACTTAAATTTTTTACAGGCTCATTTAAATGATGAAGATTAAGTTTCCCTAAAATTTGTTTTAGATCACTTTCAAAATTCCAGGCATTCAATTCACTTAATTGATCTATGAGTTCATTCAATTTAGTTTCATCGTGTCCTCCATCCTCTAAGTACATTTCATATTCCTTTACTACTTTCACAATGGGATTATCCATACGCAGAATATTATCCCAAATAGATTTATTATTATCGAAAGCTGTATCCTGCTGAAGCATGATAACCTTTACATCTTTATGAACCCATACAGTGCCGCTATCAACAGTATCTAAACCGGCAATAATTTTTAATAAAGTGGATTTTCCTGTTCCGTTTCTGGCAACAAAAGCAATTTTATCACCTTCCTCTACGTAAAAAGTAATGTTTTTGAAAAGAGTCCTAATTCCGAAAGATTTACTGATATTTTCTACCGAGGCATAATGCATGGGCGCAAAGGTAATTTGTCTGAACCATGATTTGGGAGATTAATGGATTAACCTAATATCGATTTTAATCTCCTCGCTTGATATTTCTTATTATTGCAGTTTTACAAATTGATTTATTAAGGGAAATTGATGAACCACAACATTTTAATTACAGGGGGCGCAGGATTTATAGGATCACATCTTACCAGGTTATTTGTTACCAAATACCCTGAATACAAAATTATAAATCTTGATAAGCTAACTTATGCTGGCAATCTTGAAAATTTAAAAGATATAGAAGGCAAATCAAATTGCACCTTTGTAAAAGGAGATATTACTGATGCAGAACTTTTAAAGAAGCTTTTTGAAGAATATAAATTTACTGCGGTTTTGCATTGTGCAGCAGAGAGCCATGTGGATCGCTCAATATCAGATCCATTAGCATTTGTAAAAACAAATGTTGTTGGTACCGTTACATTATTGCAAATGGCAAAAGAATTTTGGAAAGATAATTTGGATAACAAATTATTTTATCATATTTCTACGGATGAAGTTTATGGCTCATTGGGTGATGAAGGGTTTTTTATAGAAGAAACATCTTATGATCCTCGTAGCCCCTATTCTGCTTCCAAAGCTTCCTCAGATCATTTTGTAAGAGCATTTTATCATACTTATAAATTACCGGTAGTAATTTCCAATTGCTCTAATAATTATGGTCCATACCATTTTCCTGAAAAATTAATCCCCCTTTGCATAAATAATATTTTAAATAATAAACCTTTACCAATTTATGGAAAGGGGGAAAATGTAAGGGATTGGCTTTTTGTTGAAGACCATGTAAAAGCTATTGATGTTATTTTTCATAAAGGAAAGGTTGGTGAAACCTATAACATCGGCGGACATAATGAGTGGAAGAATATTGACATTATTAAAGAACTTTGCAAACAGATGGATGAAAAGCTTGGAAGAGAGAACGGAACCTCAGAAAAACTGATAACTTTTGTAAAAGACAGGGCAGGGCATGATATGCGATATGCTATTGATGCCACTAAATTAAAAAATGAGTTAGGATGGAAACCATCTTTACAATTTGAGGAAGGCTTATCAAAAACAATTGACTGGTATTTAAAAAATACAGAATGGCTTCAGCATGTAACAAGTGGCAATTATCAAAACTATTACGAAACGCAATACCATAAACGATAATGAAAGGGATAATTTTAGCAGGGGGCTCCGGTACTAGATTGTATCCGATTACAATGGGCATCAGTAAACAGTTAATGCCAATTTACGATAAGCCAATGATCTATTATCCTTTAAGCACATTAATGCTTGCGGGTATTAAAGAGATTTTGATTATTACAACACCAGACGATCAATCTCAATTTAAAAAACTTTTAGGAGATGGCTCACAATGGGGCTGCATTTTAAATTATGCTGTGCAGGAAGTGCCCAATGGACTTGCACAGGCTTTTGTAATTGGTGAAAGTTTTATTGGTAAAGATTCTGTAGCGTTGATTTTAGGAGATAATATTTTTTACGGAAGCGGGTTAACACAACTACTTCAGCAATCAGCAAACCCTGCAGGTGCAGTAATATTCGCATACCAGGTTAGTGATCCTGAAAGGTATGGTGTAGTTGAGTTTGATGAAGATTTTTGTGCTGTGAGTATTGAGGAGAAGCCTTCAAAGCCAAGATCGAATTATGCAGTACCGGGGTTATACTTTTATAATAGTGAGGTGGTAAAAATTGCAAAAGAGATCCCGGCAAGTGCAAGAGGTGAATACGAAATAACCGATGTGAACAGGGTCTATCTTGAAAATAAAAAATTAAAAGTTGGAGTACTGGATAGAGGTGTGGCATGGCTTGATACCGGAACTTTTGATTCGTTACACGATGCTTCGGAATATGTAAGAGTGATAGAAAAGCGGCAGGGTTTTAAAATCGGCTGCCCAGAAGAGATAGCCTATAGAATGGAATTCATTGATAAGAAAACATTACTGCAACTGGCAAATAATTTTAAAAAAAGCGGGTATGGCGATTATTTAAAAATGATAGCAAAATAATTTATTCCATTACTTTTTCTCCAGGATATTATTTATTTTTATTATTCAATTTCCAGTTAACAAATAACTCCAGCCCATCTTCCAATTTTGTTAATGAATCGTAATTAAGTAATTGTTGCGCTTTTGAAATATCAGCGCATGTAACCGGCACATCGCCTTCCTGCTCTGGGAGTTCAATTCGAATAGCTTTTTTATTTAAAACTTTTTCTATTCCTGACACCAATTGGGATAATGTAACCGGATGATTATTCCCTAAGTTTATTATCTCAAAATTTGATTTATTGTATTGAATTGCTGAAACAATACCGGAAACAATGTCTTTTATATAAGTGTAATCTCTTAATGTGTTTCCATCCCCAAAAAAATCTATGGGCTCTCCATTAATTATTTTACCTGTAAAATTATTTATTGCAAGATCAGGGCGCTGCCTGGGCCCATATACTGTAAAGAAGCGAAGTGCAATAAATCGCATGTTATACAAGTGGCTAAATACTTTGCCAAGCCATTCTCCTGCAATTTTAGATGATGCATAAGGGCTAACTGGCATCAATTCCTTATCACTTTCCTTCCAGGGATAATTAGGGTTAATTCCATAAACGCTGCTGGATGAAGCGAAAACAAATTGCTTTGCTGATGTAAGTCTTGCTATTTCTAAAATGTTTTGCAAGCCAACAACATTTACATGTTGATATAGTACCGGGTTTTGTATGCTGGGCCTTACGCCGGCTTTTGCAGCAAGATGAACTATAATGTCATAATGTTCCTCTAAGCGATTTATTAAGTTATGATCGGTAATATCTGCCTCTATTAATTTGAAATTCACATTACCAATGTGAGCTTCAATATTTTTTCTTTTTATTTCAGGATCATAAAAATCATCAAAGTTATCTATGCAGGTGATGTTATAATTACCATCGTTAAGTAAAAAATCAATTAAGTGGCTGCCTATAAAGCCGGCGCCGCCTGTAATTAGAGCCTTCTTTTTTGATTCCATTATAATATCTGTGTTCAATAAATGTAATCCAAATCAATCAATACTTCCTTCCATCCTATTTAAAAACTCCCAAAGCTCAGTCATAGTTTTTATATTTTCTACAATTAAAATTCCATTTCTACCTACCTGCTTTAGTTTAGCCTTGTTTGTTTTGGTTTGAATAAACTTTAAAATACCTGCAAATATTTCACTTTGAAAATAAGGTGATTCAGGATTGCTTACAAAAAAGCATTTTAAGTTCTCATTTTTTACCAGCATTTTTTCAAAACCGAGTTCAACAGCTATTTTACGGCAACGTACTGTGGTAAACAGATCTTCTACTTGCGGAGGAATCGGCCCAAAGCGATCAATCATTTCAGTATGGAAATCATTTAAATCTTTTTCAGTTTCACAATTATCCAGTCTCGAATACAAACTCAATCTTTCGGTAATGCTTTCTACATAATCATCAGGAATAAGAATTTCAAGATCAGTATCAATGGTACAATCTTTTACAAAATCATCCTGCTGCTGTATCTCTTCTTTAAATAATTCTTTAAACTCTTTTCTTTTTAATTCCCTTATGGCTTCATCTAATATTTTTTGATACATTTCAAATCCTATCTCTGCAATAAATCCACTTTGTTCGCCTCCTAACAAATTTCCTGCTCCCCTAATGTCAAGGTCACGCATGGCAATCTGGAAGCCGCTTCCCAAATCGCTGTATTGTTCTAAAGTTGATAATCGTTTTCTGCTATCAGCAGGTAATGTACTCATGGGTGGTGCCAATAAATAACAAAATGCTTTTTTATTACTTCTCCCAACCCTTCCTCTTAACTGGTGCAAATCACTAAGTCCAAACTGGTGTGCATTGTTTACAATAATGGTGTTCACATTAGGTATATCAACACCGCTTTCAATAATATTTGTGCAAAGCAGTACATCATATTTTTTATCCATAAAATCAAGGATCGTTTCCTCCAACCTGTCACCATCCATTTGACCATGAGCAAATGCAATGCTTAGATCAGGGCATAATCCCTGTATCAAACCTTTCATTTCTGCCAGACCATGAACACGATTATGAATAAAAAAAACCTGGCCACCTCTTTCAGTTTCATAATAAATAGCATCCCTGATAAAATCTGCATTAAACACCTGCACTTCCGTTTGTATGGGTTGCCGATTGGGTGGTGGCGTATTTATAATGCTCAGATCCCTTGCACCCATCAAACTAAATTGTAAAGTTCTTGGTATTGGTGTTGCAGTTAGTGTAAGTGAATCAACAGTAGTTCTGATCTGTTTTAATTTTTCTTTTGAGGCCACACCAAACTTTTGTTCTTCATCAATTACCATTATTCCCAGGTCTTTAAACTTTACATCTTTACTTAGCAAGGCATGAGTGCCTATAATAATATCAATCTTACCTTCTTCTAATTTTTTTAGCGTTTCTTTTTTTTCTTTAGATGATTTAAAGCGATTGATATAATCAACGGTTACCGGGAAATCTTTTAAGCGATCTCCAAACGTTTTGAAATGCTGATAAGCAAGAATGGTTGTAGGAACCAGTACTGCCGCCTGTTTCCCATCAAGACAAGTTTTAAATGCTGCTCTTATGGCAATTTCGGTTTTACCAAAACCTACATCTCCACATACCAACCTATCCATTGGTGATGGTTTTTCCATATCACGTTTTACATCAACAGTCGCTTTATTCTGATCAGGCGTATCCTCATAAATAAATGAGGCTTCCAATTCAGTTTGCATGTAATTATCGGGGGAATGCGCAAACCCTTTTAAGCTCTTTCTTTGGGCATATAATTTTATAAGATCGGTAGCAATATCCTTGACTTGCTTTTTGGTTTTGTCTTTTAATTTATTCCAAACATCGCTGCCAAGCTTATTCATTTTCGGCACTGTGCCTTCTTTGCCACTATACTTACTTATTTTGTGCAGATAAGAAATATTTGCATACAAAAGATCTTTGTCTTTGTAAATAATTCTTACTGCTTCCTGCATTTTTCCATTGGCATCAATCTTTTGTAATCCGCTGTAAACACCAACTCCATGATCTATATGCGTAACAAAATCTCCCGGTTGTAATTCACGAAGCGTTTTTAATGTAAGCGCCTTATTCTTGCTGAATGCCTGTTTTACTTTGTATTTATGATAGCGTTGAAATATCTGGTGATCTGTATAGCAAACTATTTTTAAATCATCATCAATAAAACCTTCATGAATAGAAGTTGGAATGGGAGTGAACTGGATATCTGCTTTTAGGTCAAAAAAAATGCTGTGAAGCCTTTCTAATTGCTTTGGATTATCAGCGAATAAAAAAATATTATAATGCTTTTGTTCAAGGTCTTTTAAATTTTGAATTAAAAGGTGGAACTGTCGGTTAAATGCAGGTTGTGGCTTAATTGAAAAGTTGACCGTTGCTAGTTGTCCGTTGTCCGCTTTTGAAAAGTAGGCTTTGCTGCCAAACTCTACAACATGCCGCTGTATAATTTGTTCCTCTAAAATGGTTGCTTTTACAAAATCAATTTCAGAAACAGCTTCTTTTTCACTTAACTCATCATGTTCATCTTGTAGCCTGGAACTTGTAGGTTGTGACTTATTTATTCTTTCTATTTCTAAAAAAGTTTCCAGATCTTCTTCCTGCTGAACAATTTTTTCTTTGATGAATTCCCAATCGGCTGTCCACACTGTGGTATTATCTGGTAGGAAATGAAGCAATGAAACTTTTTCTCCAGAGTCGAATTGTGTCTCTACGTTCGGTATAATATTTACTTGCAATAATTTTCTTTCACTAAGCTGATTCTCCGGGTCAAATATTCTTATGCTGTCAATCTCATTTCCAAACAATTCAATTCGATAAGGTTTTTCATTTCCGAAAGAATAGATATCGAGTATGCCACCGCGTACGGCAAATTGCCCCGGTTCATAAACAAAATCTGTTCTGCCGAAACCATATTCTACAAAACGTTTTAATATACCGTCAACATCAATAGTTTCACCTTGCTTAAATGAAATAATATTTTCGGAAAGAGTTTTTGATAACACCACTTTTTCAAACAATGCTTCGGGATAAGTGACGATAGCGCCAACCCTTGCCGAAGGAGCTGCAGTAGAAAACTTTGTAAGGCATTCCGTTCTCAACATTACATGACTACTATTTAAGAGCTTGTAATTTTTTTTTGTTTTATAGGAAGATGGAAAATAAAATATGTTTAAAGCATTGCTGATATTTTCCATCGTGTTATGGAAATAAGCAGCCTCCTCAGCGTCTCTTAAAATTACAAGGTGATTGATTTTAGATGCTGCAGGATGATTAAAAACAGCGTTGATAATGAATTGGGAAGCACTGCCCTGCAAACCTGAAAGATGTAGTTTTTGGGGTTGAAGCAAAACGATCTTATCCGCAATTGTAAAAATGCGGGGATCATTCTGATAACTATTCAACAACACATCCAGATTCATTCGCTGTGCAAAGATAAACGAGAATTGGAATTAGAATTTTGTAATTAAATTTAACCATTGTATTTTACGATAAATTAACTCTTATGGCTGTTGAACCCTGGCGTACCGGAAAGGTTATTCGCATTGTTGATGAAACATATAATACCAAACGTTTTTGGATTCAGGTGCCTGAGTTGGATAAATTTGATTTTAAAGCTGGACAATTTGTTACGCTTGACCTTCCTATTCATGAGCAAAAAAATAAACGATGGCGCAGCTACTCCATTGCAAGCTGGCCCGATGGTACAAATGTTTTTGAATTATTGATAGTTTTGCTGGAGGGAGGTTTGGGAACTACCTATTTATTTAATGAAATGAAAATAGGGAGTGAGCTTACGCTACGTGGGCCGCAGGGAGTTTTTGTATTGCCTGAAACTATTGATAAAGATTTATTTTTTATTTGCACCGGTACCGGTATTGCACCTTTCAGAAGTATGCTTAATTACATTCTGTTGCATAACATTCCGCATCAAAATATGTATCTGATGTTTGGTTGCAGAACACAAAAAGATCTTTTATATCATGATGAAATGATTGCACTGCAAAGCAATTTAGAAGGCTTTACCTATATGCCTACGCTAAGCCGCGAAGACTGGGATGGACGAAAAGGTTATGTACATAGCCTTTATGAAGAGATATGCAAACAGAATACCGAGGCTTGTGAAGATATGCATGAGCTTAAACCTGCTAAATTTTATTTATGCGGATGGAAGGCAATGATAGATGATGCAAAACAAAAAATAATTGCAATTGGCTACGACAGGAAAGCAATTCACCTGGAATTATATGGATAAACTTTTATAAAAATTTATTTAAAAAATAAGTATGAGACAAAGAACACCACAACGTGCAATGGCATTTGCATTATTTATTGCAGCCATAAGTTTTTTTAACTTTAGCAGAATAAGCGGAGGTGAATGCATAAGAGTCGTTCACATTATTACTTTGCTTACGGCCGGTGCAGGCATTGGGGTATTTCTTAGCAATTTCTTTTTATG
>DASYOS010000180.1:0-7582 GCA_036007525.1 Chitinophagaceae bacterium
AATGTTGAAACCATACTCCCGCCTTCATTTAAAAATTTTTCTGTTGTAAGCGGCCCAAATCAGCAAAGCAGCATGAGCAATATAAATGGTAAAATAAAGCAATCGGTTTCCATAGGTTTTGCATTACGGCCATTAGCAACGGGCAATTTTATAATTGGTGCTGCAACTGCAAAAGCTGAGGGAAAGGAATATCATTCTAGTCCTTTGTCAGTGCAGGTAAATAATTCTGCATTTTCAAACGGTGCAACAGGTAATTCAACTTTGTCTCCGTTTGGTAATCTTAGACTGCGTCTTCCATCAGAACCGGTTACTCACCAATTTGATGATTATATTTTAAAGAAAGGAGAAAATGTTGCCTTAAAAATCAAAAATAATCTTTTTATAAAAATTGATGTAAGCAAAAAGAACTGTTATTTGGGTGAACCGATTGTTGCTACCTATAAATTATATACAAGATTAAAATCTGAATCAAATGTGGTAAAAGCCCCTTCATTCAATGGTTTTTCTGTTAGTGAATTGGAGATGCCGGACAATTATTCGATAAGAACAGAAAAGTATAACGGTAGAGAGTACAATGTTTATACATTAAGAAAAGCACAGCTGTATCCATTACAATCGGGAAAATTAAATTTAGAGGCTGTGGAAGTAAATAACAGGATAACTTTTTTAAAAGCTGAATATGCAGACAATAGGAATGCAGATTTTTTTTATGATCTGCTTCGGGATTTTGCAAATGAGAATGCTCCAGAAAATTCAACCGAACAACAGATTGTTACAGTAGTCAGCGATACTTTAAGTATAAATGTAAAACCGTTACCTGAGGCAAATAAGCCTGCGTACTTTAAAGGAGGAGTAGGCAGTTTTAAAATTGTTTCAGTACTTGAAAAGAATAATATTTCTACAGATGATGCGGGCGCTTTAAAGGTTACTATTTCCGGGGCGGGTAATATTCAAATGATAAACGCTCCCAATGTATTATGGCCGCAAGGAATAGAAGGATTTGAATCCAAGGCATCAGAATCTCTGGATAAATTTAGCGTCCCGCTAAAAGGCAATAAAATATTTATCTATCCCTTTACAGTTTCCAATCCCGGTAACTATATTATCCCTGCAATTAAATTTTCATATTTTGATATCAGTACTCAATCTTATAAATCAATTAGCACCCAAACGCTTAGTATTAATGTTGTGAAAGGAAGTGGCAAATCTAAATACATATATAATACAGCTAAAAAGAATGATCAAAGGAATAATGCATGGTATAACATTGTTGATACCAACCTCATTTACTTCATTGGTACAGTGTTACTTTTCATTGTTTTATTAGCATTATTTATAAAAAGTAAAAAAGCAAGGAAAGTAGTTGTAATTGAAAACGAAGTGCAAAATAAAATTCCAGAAGAACAAGAATTTATTATCCCTGCAAACCCTTTGGCAAATGCAGAAGAAAAACTTTCTGAAGGCGATACACGGCAATTTTATAAAGTGCTGGATGTTTCATTACACAAATACCTGTCACAAAAACTCAAAGTTCCTTTTGAGGAATTAACCAAAAAGAAAATTAATGAGCGAATGGACAAATGCAATGTAGGGGTGGGAACAACATTGTTATTGAATTCTTTGTTAGAAGACATACAACTCAACCTATATGCCCCTGTTTTTTCGGAAACTAAAATGCAGGAGGTTTATGAAAAAGCAAGTGAAGTTGTGTCGTTATTGGATAAGCAGGTATGCGATTAATCTTCAGTCATTAATTATCGGTAAACTTATAGCCAATGCTTCTTACCGAATGAAAATATTTAGGATTACGGCTATCATCTTCAAAATATTTTCTAAAATTTAAAATAAAATTATCAATAGTCCGGGTTGTAGGGTAAACATTGTAGCCCCATACGGCTTGTAATATTTTCTCTCTTGGCACAACTTCATTTTTATTTTCTATCAGTAGCTTAAGCAGCATCACTTCTTTTTTTGTAAGGGCGATTTTTTTGCCTTGTTTGTTGGTGCCTTCCAATGCCTTAAAATTGATATTGTTCTTTCCAAAATTATATTCATCCGCAACCGGCTCCTTAGATGATATCTGCTTACTTTTAAAGATCAGTTTATTCACACGCAGCAATAGCTCTTCAAGGTTAAATGGTTTAGTAAGATAGTCGTCCGCACCTTTTTTTAAACCCAATACACGATCGGCGCTGCTGTTTTTTGCGCTTAATATTAAAATGGGTACTTCATTCCCCTGCAACCGGATATTTTCACTTACACTTATTCCATCAAGTTCGGGGAGCATAACATCCATAATTATCAGATCGAAATATTCATTCTGTATTGCCTTTAAAGCCTGCGGGCCATCGTATGCAGAAGTAATCTCATAGCCTTCCAGCTCTAAATTCAGTTTTAGCGCTTCGTGTAAATTTTCCTCATCCTCTACTAATAATATGGAGAATTTTTTTTCAGGCATACTATAATTTAATTTCAAAAATACTTCCTTGCGGTTTATTGTCTGTTACAATGATGTAGCCATTGTGCTGCTCAATAATTTTTTTTGAAAGGTATAATCCCAGCCCTGTTCCCTTAGCCTCTTTAGTATGTAAATTACCAACACGGTAAAATTTAGTAAATATTTTATCCTTTTCTTTATCCGGAATTCCTTTGCCTTCATCTTTAATAAAAAATTTTATTTCGTCATTTTCTTTCTTTAATTGAACCTCAATTTTTTCTTCTTTCCCTGAATATTTGATTGCATTATCTATTAGGTTGTTTACCGCCATTTGTAACAATAACCGGTCTCCATTTAAATATATATTAGCAGGTGTATCCAAATTAATAATTCGTTTTGGAAAACGCATTTTAAAATCATTTGCGCTTTCTGCAATGAGTTCGCCTATATCAATTCTTTCAATCGTTAATTTGTAATCCCCGGCTTCTATCTGGCTGGCCAGCAATAAATTATTGCAAAGCGTATTCATACGCCCTGCTTCCTGTAATGTATTTGAAATTAGTTGTTGTTGCTGGCTTTCTGCAAGCTTATGTTTTTGGAGTGTTTCAAGATTTAGCTTTGTAATAGCAATTGGAGTTTTTAACTCATGCGTAATTGCCATCATAAAATTTTGCTGTTGCTGCGATTGCCTGAATTGCCTGCGCACAGCACGGAAAACTAATACAGCCCCTACAATAATCAGTAAAAAAAATGTTATTCCTTCTCCAATGTACTGCCCTGTTTTTCTGTGCTTTTCATCATTAATTTTTGCCAGTTGGTTTTGATAATCAGGTTGAGCAGAGTTTAATTCACTTAACTTATAATCTGTCATCATTTTATTCTGCTGACTTAAAGCAATGAACCACCAAATGAGTGCAGCAATAATGTAGGTAAGCAAAAACCAATACAAGATGTAAATGGTACGTAATTTTTTTATTTTAAATGAGGTTTTAAGCTTTGAAGGATGGGACATGGAGTTAAAGTTTTACTTTCTCAACCCTGATACCTACATTTAAAATATGCCTTAAAGGATTTTCTCTCATGATTTGTGCTATGGTGAAGGTATAATTGCCTGCTTTTTTAAAGGGCAATGGGCCTGGCGTAATATTTTTTCTTACTTCAAAAATATCATCCATGCCGGTTCCATCCCATCCTTTTATATCGTTCCCTAATTGCAAATTAATATTCTGATAACGCATCGTATCGCCGGGAGCCTGTGAGCCTAAAGTAATCCAAAGATTATTATAATTGTATGCATCTGTGTGCCGTAACACAACATACACATTATATGCAGTGGCGGTATCAGTTATTGTAAAAGTGAATGCAGGTTTGTTATTATAAAACCACGTTTGTGAAGGCACCTGGGCTGTTTTTTCAAATACGCCTACTTTGGCGCAGGAAATAACGTATAGAGAAAGAATTATGAAGAAAAGATTTTTCAATCTGTTTATTTGCAGCAAAAATATTGTTTATCATTCAGCTTATAACACATTGAGGATTTGTTCTTTTAATTTCTCCAATTCATCTTTCATCAGCACAACACATTTTTGAATATCAGCGTCATAAGCTTTGGAGCCGGTTGTATTAATTTCACGTCCTATTTCCTGTAATACAAAAGATAATTTTTTACCCTTGCTTTCTTCAGCATCACTTAAAATAGTTTTAAAATATTCGCAATGATTCGCAAGCCGTACCTGCTCTTCCCTTAGATCTATTTTTTCAACGTAATAAATAAGTTCCTGCTCAAGCCGATTGGCATCATAGTTCTCTTTTCCTACATTTTCTTCCAATAATTTCACTAACTCATCTTTCATCCGCTCCTTCCGTTGAGGTTCTAATTTTAATATCTCTTCTTCCTGTGCATTAATATTTTTTATTCTAAGCAATAATTCTTTTTCTATTGATTTGCCCTCATCTGTACGGTGATGATTTAATTCTTTTAATGCCTTTTCTATAATTTTTTTTAATTCCTTCCAATCATTTTCCGGTAATACTTCATTGGCAGGGGTAACCACTTCAGGTAGCCTTAGTAAGACGCTCAACACTGAATTGGTGTCAATATTAAGCTCTCCTGCCAGTGTTTCTATTTGTTGGTAATATGATTTTATCAGATCAGTATTTATTACAACGGGCTTGGTTGAGCCATTTTGCTTTATTGTAATAAGGCAATCTACATTACCGCGGAGCAGGCTTTCCTGGAGCATATTTCTGATATCAAACTCATAGCTTTTTAATTGCGAAGGAATTTTTAAATATGTTTCAAATTGTTTTCCATTGAGAGATTTTATTTCAACCAAAAAAGTTTTTTCATTAACTGTTTGTTCCTCTCTTCCAAAACCTGTCATTGATTTTAGCATGTAACTGATTATTTATATTAGCAAGTTATACAATTCCATGGTAGATAAAATTTTCATTTATCTATGATAGTAACAGTATTTATTTATTTAAGCAGATACCCAAAATGTGCCATAAAATATTTAAAAAAATAAAGCCCGGCATTTTTATGTGACGGGCTTTGATATATGGATGGGTTAGTAAGTACCAGGAAATAAATTTCCTTACACAATATTAAAAATAATTTACTCTAACACACAAATTTTTTGCAACTTTTTTATCAACATTTTATTTTTTGTTGTGGATAAGGCACACGCTATTTTAATAAGAAGTTTCAATTTCAATTTCAATTTTTTTTATGAATTGATTTTTCTAAGAGCATGATAGGAATATTATTCTTCTTAAAGCCTTGTCTATACTAAGTTTCCAGGGCATTAGTTTTTTATCATTATGGAAATAATTGTTGTATGTGATTAAGAGTAAAAACTCATTTGTAATAAAATAAAATCTGTTATCCCTATAAAATAGTATCAAAAATTATTTTTAATTTTTCTTTCAAAAAATTGCCAACGTACATAATTTTCAACCTGTACCTTTGATTTTATAAAAATACAGTATGAAGCTCCCTGCTCCTGTTTCAATAAAATGGATTGCTGAATTAATTAATGCAGAATTACTAGGTAATGCAAATGCAGAAGTTACAGGCATTAATGAAATACATTCTGTTGTGGCAGGTGATATTGTTTTTGTTGATCACCCTAAGTATTATAGTAAATGCCTGAACAGCGCAGCCAGTTTTATTATTATAAATAAAAAAACAGATGTGCCTAAGGGTAAAACTTTATTAGTGGTAGAAGAACCCTTTGAAGCATATTCAAAAGTTGTAAAACATTTTAATGTATTTATTCCTGCAAAAAAAATGATAAGCGATGCTGCTGTTTTTGGAAAGGATACTATCATAATGCCGAATGTTTTTATTGGTAACAATGTATCAATTGGCGCTAATTGCATTATTCATCCCAATGTATGTATTTATGACAACTGCATTATCGGCAATAATGTTGTTGTGCATTCCGGCTCAGTAATTGGCAGTGATGCTTTTTATTATAATTCCAAAAAAGACAGGCAGGTCTGGTACAGTAAAATGCAAAGCTGCGGGCGTGTTATTATTGACGATGATGTTGAGGTAGGTGTTAATTGTACGATAGACCGTGGTGTAAGCGCTGATACCAAAATAGGGCAGGGATCAAAATTAGATAACCTGGTGCATATTGCACATGAAGTTGTATTGGGAAGGAACTGTTTATTGGCTGCACAGGTTGCAATAGCAGGCGGTACTAAGCTTGGGGATGGTGTTACGCTTTGGGGACAAGTTGGTCTAAGTAAAACTTTAACGCTCGGCAACAATGTAACTGTACTTGCTCAAAGTGGTGTAGGGGAAAATATAGACGATAATAAAGTTTATTTTGGAAGCCCGGCAGTTCCGGCTTTGCAAAAGCACAAGGAATTGGTTTGGATAAAACGAATCCCTGAGATATGGGAAAAAATAAAAAAAATTTCCGATAAAAATCAGAAATAATTTTTCGTTTAAATGGGATCGTAATCATACGGCAACATATTGCCAACTTTTTGAAAGCCCCAATAACCATTTGTTATAATATCTGTTTGTTCAAAAAAATATCCATTCTCTTCAATTATTATTGATTCTCCTTTTAAGATACTAAGCGTTGAAACCTGGAAATCTCTTTTAGCTTTAGGATCAAAATTAAAATATGACTGCTCTGGTTTTGCGTCATTATAAATTATTACCATATCCGGTTGATTAGGGCGAAATTCAATCGTGTTAGAGCTGTCATCTTTTTTATAATTTAAAGCCAGGTATGGGTTCTTAAGAGGGATGGTTTTATCCTGGTCATTATTCTTTACCAGGAACTGCACTTCAAAGTCTTCGTCATCCAACGTCTTGTCATAAAGGCTGCGCATAAAATGAAGTAATGAGCCATTGTAAGCCTTCGTTCTGTTCTGCTGCCATACAGCTTCTTGCTGAGGCGTGCCATGCATTTGTTCAAATAAGGGATAGCCTATAAACTGGGCTGTATTATTGTCGTATTCATAGGTAAAAGAATCTATTGCAAATTTTATATTGTAGCCCAAAGCGTAATTCTCCACCATTACAGGTTCTGATGCCAAAACTTTTAACCGGTTTCTTTTTTTACTGAAATAAAATTTTAGAATTTCAGGATTTTTAATAATGGTTTGCTGGCTGAACTCACTTTTACCAATAAAGTTTTCAATAAAAAATTGTCCATACTTCTGCCATCCGTCTTTTACTTCATTAGAGGCAACAACTGAAACTTCTTCTAAAAATTTTTCTTTTGGCTTTACCTCAATCGTCAGCTCCTTGTCTGCAGTTGCATTACTGATTCGCATACTTTCGGTTTCATACCCGGTAAATGTTACTATCAGCTCGTATCCACCATTTGGCAACTTTAATTTAAAATTTCCGTCAATATCTGTTGCTACTCCAAAGGTTGTGTTTTGTGCAAACACGGACGCTCCTGGTAATGGCAAGCCGGAAGTCTTATCAATTATCTTTCCTGTTACGGTGTAATGCGTTGCCTGTGAAAAAAGAGAGGTTGCTAAAAAGCAAAAAGTAAAAAGTAAAAAGATCCTATTCATGAAATTTAGTTAACGTATTATTATAGATGGTTTATTTGTTTTAAAGTTGCACAGGTGTTTTTAATGGTTTCGTTAATTGACGTAAATTGAAAA
>DASYOS010000181.1:0-6339 GCA_036007525.1 Chitinophagaceae bacterium
AATTGGCTCTTATGTCCATCCCTGCCGAACCCGGTGTTGCATAAGCAGGAGATTCGTTATCAGACTTATTTATAATTTTTATTAAAATCTCCGGCATACTATTACAAAGGTAGGGATGCAAAAACATTAGAAGAAAATAAAATTAATTTTAACAAAGCAAAGAGGCCCAATACTTGAAACATTAAACGTGAGAATACGATAATTGAATTGATGACAACTTCACATCTCTCCTTTCACGTTTAACGATTATTTACTTTCAAGTAATACTGTAGCGTAAGCCGCCAATCCCTCTTCCCTGCCAATAAACCCCATTTTTTCTGTAGTAGTTGCTTTAATTGAAATATCGGAAATCTTTATGGCTAAAACTGTTGCAATTACCTCCTGTATCTGCGGTATATAAGGTTTTATTTTTGGCAATTCCAAACATAATGTAGAATCTATATTTACTATTTTGTAACCTGCTCCAGAGATAAGATCCAAACTTTTTTTTAAAAGGATCTTGCTATCGATATTTTTAAATTCAGATGAAGTATCAGGAAAGTGTACTCCAATATCCCCCAGGCACGCGGCGCCTAACATAGCATCGCAGATGGCATGTAATAATACATCAGCATCGCTGTGCCCTAAAGATCCTTTTGAATGCGGAATTTTTACACCTCCAATCCATAATTCTCTTTCGGTAACTAATTGATGAAAATCAACACCGAAGCCAATTCTAAAAGACATGTTTTTTCTGTAAATATCAATAAAAAAAATTTTAACTAAGGGCATAAAAAAAACGCCCCATTCCGGAGACGTTCCTTTAAAGAATATTTTTAATTAGTTGGCTGGAGTTGGAGCCGGTTCTGCGGCAGATTTATCCAGATTAAAATTTAAACTAAACCGTACGGTATTTGATAAAGGATTTCTATTAACCCCACTTCCCGAAGGGATGAGGTATGAGAAATTTAAACCAAACTTATTGTAGTATACTCCGGCACCCACTGTAAAATATTTACGATTACCTTTTGTTGCAGCCTCATAAAAATATCCTGCCCTAAAAGCAAACTGGCTTTTATACATATACTCAGTGCCTAATGAAACCTGCACTTCCTGTAAATCATCTCCGTCACCCAGGGAACTTACCCAGCTGCTTAACACTCCTTTGCTCCTGTATTTAACAACAGCAGCTGAATCCGAGGAAGTATTTCCTGTTGTTCGCGGAGGTGTAGGAACCAATAATTTATTTAAGTCTAAACCAAAAGTTATCCTATTTGTTTCATCAAAAACTTTAATATAAGCAACCCCAATTCCTAAGTTAGCAGGTATATAATCTTTTTGAGTAGCATTATTTGTATATGAAATTTTTGAACCCAGGTTGTGAAGAGCAACACCCCAATTAAAACCGGAAATAGTTGAATCGCCACCTGTACCGTTATGAAACAAGCTAATATCACCCGCCACTGAAGAACCTGCTTTGTAAGATTGCCCGTTAAAAGTGCCGGTAGCCAGGCTGGAATTGATATATCTTAATGCAATACCTACTCCGAGCTTACCTGAAAGTTTGCGTGAGTATCCGAGATCAAAACCAAACTCTCTTGGACTGTTAGAGCCAATATTCGTTCCGTTTGCGTCAGTAAATTGAATATTACCCAGGCTAAAATATCTCAACGAAGAAGAAAATGCCTGCAATGAATCTAATTGGTAATACCCTGCTAAAGAAGCCAGGTACACATCGTTAAGCCCTAAGCCTTTTAACCAGGGAGTATAAGACACACTAATTCCGGATTTGCTTTTAGCAAAAGGATATTTTGCCTGATTCCAAAAGGAGGAATTAGCATCAGGGTCTGTAGCTATTCCAACATCACCCATACCACCTGAGCGGGCATCGGGCGAAATCCGTAAAAAAGGCACGGCTGTAGTTACTACATTAATGGGTTTGGTTTGTGATTGTGCGCTTACAGTTATAGCACATACCAATATTGCTGATAGGGCAATCAATTTCAACCTTTGTTTCATGCTTATGTTGTCTTAATTAGGTAAAGCTGGGTTATAGCTAAGTAGTTTAGGTTTTTGTAAAAATATATTTTTTCTTTAAAGCTAACTAAAATATTAAATCCAACTAAAAGAGTATGATTTGATAGATAATGCTGCTTCGCAAGTTTGCCTGTACATTATAAAACTAATGCATTTGTGAATACTTTGCAAAAGTGTGAGAATAGCTTTTAAAAATCTCATAAACCTCTATTCTTTACCATCAAAGTAATTATATTCGCATAGTAAAGTAGTAAAGTGTTAAAGACGCGGCACAATAATCAATAAAACCTTTCGTTAATAAAAATGCTAAACGAATGCACATGCTAAAGTTATTATCGGCTAAAAATATCTTCATTCTTTTTCTGGCTTGGCTAACATTTACATCTTGTAATAAAGTGAGCAGCATTTTCGGAAAGAAGAAAGATAAATCTTCTGCAACCGGATGGAATTACGATGATAAGAATTATGGGAACTTTCATGTATTGAAAGCGCAACAACAAAAGGCAGGACCAGGTCTTATTTTTGTACAGGGCGGTACCTTTACTATGGGTGCCAAAGAAGAAGATGTAATGGGAGACTGGAATAATATACCCCGCCGTGTTACAATAAATTCATTTTATATTGATCAAACCGAAGTGGCTAATGTGCATTACCGCGAATATCTTTATTGGCTGGTTAATACATTTGATAACGACCCGGAAATAATGACAAGGGCTTTGCCTGATACACTGGTTTGGAGAAGTGAATTAGCTTTTAACGAGCCATATGTTGAATATTATTTCCGCTACCCTGCCTATAATTATTATCCTGTGGTAGGTGTTACATGGCAACAGGCACATGATTTTTCTATTTGGAGAACAGACCGTGTAAATGAAAAAATATTAATTGATAAAGGATACTTAAATAAGCGATCACCTTTAGCCGCCATGAAGCAGGGTGGTGGAGATGAAAGTTTTAATACTGATACTTATTTAATGAACCCAGAACTTATTAATAATAAAACAGCTCCAAAAAAGGGTGCATTAAAAGATGTTGGCGGAAGAACCCGCAGAGTAATAACATTTGAAGACGGAATATTACAACCAGGCTATCGCTTACCAACAGAAGCTGAATGGGAATATGCAGCTTATGGATTAATAAATCAAAACCCTAACCCAAAAAGAAAAGAGAAACAACGTGGTGAAGAATTGATACAGAATCAACAGGTATATTCATGGAGCAATAATGTAAATGGACTTCGCGATAATCGCCGTGGCAGTTGGCAGGGGCAATTTTTAGCAAACTTTAAAAGAGGTAATGGAGATAATATGGGTGTTGCCGGTGGATTAAATGACAGAGCCGCTATACCGGGGCCAATCAAATCTTTTTACCCCAATGGCTTTGGTGCCTATAATATGAGTGGCAACGTAAGTGAGTGGGTTGGTGATGTATACAGGCCTCTTACTCCTCAGGATGAAGATGACTTTAATCCTTATCGCGGTAACAAATTCCAGAAGTTTTATAAAAACGGACAAGGCGAATACGAGAGAGATACATTGGGACGTTTAAAAAAAGTTGATGTAACTGATTCAGAAAGTGTGAACCGCAGAAACTATCAAAAAGGTAATGTAATTAATTATTTGGACGGTGACTCAGCCTCCGGTGTATCGTATGGCTATGGTATTTCAAGTTTAGTTAGCGATAAATCAAGAGTTGTAAAAGGTGGTAGCTGGAATGATATGCCTTATTGGTTATCTCCGGGTTCCCGCAGATATCTTGAAGAAGACCAGGCTAGCAGTACTATAGGTTTCAGAAATGCTATGACAAGGCTTGGAAGCCCTGAAGGTAACGGCTTTAAAGAAGGTAATATTTTTGGTAAGCGTAAGCAAAACAGCCGCAAAAAAAGATAATAGTTTTATAAAAATAATTATACAAAGCCTCTCACTAAATTTGGGAGGCTTTTGTATTAGAACTTGTTCGCTAAAAGCGAAATTTGTAATTTGCCAACATGGATATAAAAGAACTTTATAAACTATACCTACAGCACCCTTCTATAAAAACAGATACAAGAAAATTAGAAAAAGGAGATCTTTTCTTTGCACTAAAAGGGCCAAATTTTAATGGGAATCATTTTGCAATTCAGGCATTAAATGCAGGCGCAGCGTATGTTATCGCAGATGAAAACCTAAGCTTTTCTGATGATAGAATTATAAAAATACCTGATGTTTTATTAACCCTTCAGCAATTAGCAAAGTATCATAGACAGCATTTTAATAATATTCCATTTGTTGCTATTACGGGGAGTAATGGTAAAACCACAACCAAAGAATTAGTGCACCAGGTTTTGTCAGCTTCTTATAAAACTTATACAACAGAAGGCAACCTAAATAATCATATTGGTATTCCGCTAACCATCCTTAAAATTAAATCGGATGCAGAGATAGCTGTGATAGAGATGGGCGCCAATCACCAAAAAGAAATTGAAGGCTATTGCTCGTATGCTATGCCTACACATGGCCTTATTACCAACTGCGGTAAAGCGCATCTTGAAGGTTTTGGAAGTGAAGAAGGCGTACGTAAAGGCAAGGGTGAATTATTTGATTTTCTTAGAGAACATAATGGAACTGCCTTTGTGAATGGCGATGATAATTACATTAAGGAGATGAGCACAGGAATTAAAAATATTATTACATATGGCACTTTAGAAGGATCTGTTACAGGAAGAGCCGTAAGTAATTCTTCTTTTTTAGAAGTTGAGGTAATAAAAGGAATTGATATAAGATCAATCAAAACGCAATTAGTGGGGCAATACAATTTACTAAATGTGCTTGCTGCAGTTGCCATAGGCAAACATTTTAATATTGCTGATGAAAAAATAAAAGCTGCCATTGAAAATTATACTCCCTCCAACAGCCGTTCGCAATTAATTACGATGGGAACAAATAAAATAATATTAGACGCTTATAATGCAAACCCCGGAAGCATGAAAGCTGCTATTGAGAATTTTGCACAAATGCCCGGAACAAATAAAATATTATTTATAGGAAGCATGATGGAACTTGGTGAGAGAAGTAAAAAAGAACATGAAGAATTAATACGGCTTATAGAAAAATATAAATGGAGCAATGTTATACTGGTTGGCAATAATTTTAAAAATATCCGGCACTCATATTTTTATTTTGATGATGCTTCTAAAGCCAAATCATGGATTGATAATCAGCAGTTGGAGAATTCACAAATACTGATAAAAGGATCACGAAGCATGGAAATGGAAAAAATATTAGAAACGAATTCACGGTTGCACACAACTCAATAATTTCGTTATTTATCTTTACACTTACCTAGAGTACTTTCAATTTTATCAAGCAATACTGGTAATGCAAATGGCTTCTCCAAATAGCCATCAGCCCCAAATTCCTTGTAAAGCAGAAGATCTTTAGGCGAACCGGAAATAAGGACTATACATAGATATTTTGTTTCTGAGTTGTTTCTTAACTCCCTACAGATTTCCCTTCCATCTTCACCTTGCAAAAAAACGTCAAGAAGAATCATGTCAGGTAAAAGTTCTCTTATTATTGGTAAAAGGTTTTTTCCTGATTCTGTGCACAATACCTCATAGCCTTTCTTTGTAAGAAAAAGCTGTAATGCTTCCTGTAACTCTTTTGAATCATCAACGATTAAAATTTTGCTCATGATATATTTTTTAGATCAGTTCAAATATAGAGAAAAGGTGGTTCCAATCTCTACTCTAAGTTTCTAATACATTAATAAATTTATGCGGAGACTGAGGGATTCGAACCCTGACCAATTACCCTTTTTCTTAGTCTTAGTCAAATAGCTTGTAAGCCTTGTTAGTTAAGACTTACATTTACTTAATTATTACAATCTCTAAAAATAGCTAACAAAATAATTGCTGTCCTTTTTGCTGTCTGATTATAAATTGTATATCTTTAGGTTGTTAAATAATAGCAACCATGGGTACTATCCGTTATGTACTTCTTACAGATAGACCGCTTAAAAGCGGCATAGCTCCAATAGATTTAATTTACCAGATATCAGGGAAGAGAAAATATTATAGGACCGATAAAAAACTCTTTTCTGAATCATGGGATCCGAAAAAGCAACAGGCTATTTACCTGGATAAAAAAACAGCTAAGAAATTATTGCCTACTGTTGACTATGATTTAATGCTTACAGCCAAGGATATTATTGAATTTAATCAGGACCTGAATTCTCTAAAAATGGATATCAGGAAGATTGAAAAAGGTTTTGAGATTAACGGGATACCCTATTCATCCGAAATGGTAGTTGAAAAATTAAAAGAGATCCATAATTCAAAGACTA
>DASYOS010000182.1:0-6459 GCA_036007525.1 Chitinophagaceae bacterium
TTTTTTAGATGAACCTTTAAGCGGGTTAGATGCGAATGCAGTAATACTGGTAAAAGAAATATTATCTCAACTTAAGCAAAGTGGAAAAACAATTTTTTATTCATCACATATTATGGATGTTGTAGAAAAGATAAGCGACCGGATTATTATAATAAACAAAGGCGAAATTATTGCAGACGGGGATTTTGAAACCTTAAAGCTGAATGCTCAACAGGGTTCTCTCGAAAATATTTTTACCTCCCTTACAGGTGACATGGGACAGCATCAAAATACAGCGGAACAGTTTATCGATATTTTAAAAAATTGACCCAATGGATAAACTGATACTGAAAGCTGTATTATTCTTTGCAAAATTATTAGTAAAGCAGGGAATAGATTTTGAAAAATTGAAAACCATTGTAGAAACTAAATTATTAATTGACCGCCGCAGAGTTTACATGAATTGGCGGCCACGGCAGCAAAAAGAAAATAGCAACCCGCTGTTGATTACTTTACTGATCTATACTGTTTTTGGATTATTTGTTGGCGTAATGGTATTCAAAATAGAGTCATTTGTTATTTGTATGGCTTTAATCCATTCGTACATTTTGTTTATGATGGCATTAACCATGATAACAGATTTTAGTTCTGTTTTACTGGACACTACTGACAACCAAATAATCTTATCAAAACCTGTAAATAGCAGAATATTGTTTATTGCCCGGCTTGTTCATATCCTTGTATATCTTTTACAATTCGCAATAGCATTTTCCCTTCTTCCTGTAATTTTTATTTTTATCGCTTTTGGCTTTACAATAGGCATGGCAAGTATTGGCACAGCCTTGTTAACTGTAATGTTCGCAGTGTTTTTAACCTATTTATTATATGCAGTAATTCTTAGGTTTAGTAACGAGCAAAAAGTAAAAGACATAGTTGGTTATTTTCAAATATTTGTCACTATATTTTTTGCTGCAGGATTTCAGATAATGCCACGGCTGGTAAATTTCAATAGCCTTTTAAGCATATTTGAACTGCATTGGTACTCTTATTTTCTACCCCCGGTATGGATGGCGTTAACGCTGGAAAGTGTGAACCAATTAAATTTTGATACTATACATTTATTAATGATCGCCTGCGCAATATTGTTACCGCTTCTTACATTTTGGGTAATGATAAAATATCTTGCACCGTCGTTTTCAAAAAAATTAGCAGCATTGGATAATGTGGAGTCCAAAAAAAAGGATCTTTTTCGAAAGAATGCAAACCACATAAACCTATCCCAAAAATTATCAAACTTATTATGCAATTCTAAAATAGAAAATAGCAGCTTTGGGATGGTATGGAAAATAACCGGCAGAGATAAAGCATTTAAGATGCAATTATATCCCAGCCTGGCTTATATGGGCGTATTTGTGTTTGTATTTGTTTTTAAAAATGGGCAAGACTTCAACCATTTATGGCAAAATTTACCAACAACTAAAATGTTTCTGTTCTTTGCTTATCTGCCTATATTCACCATCGGCTCCAGTATTGGGTTTATGTCGTTTCATGAAAACTTTCTTGCCTCATGGATTTATCAATCTACACCAATAAATCAACCGGGTCAACTATTAACCGGCGGCATAAAAGCATTGCTTACAAAGTTTTTTATACCCATCTTTCTTACTTTATTCTTATTTGTATTTTACGTTTGGGGCTTTGCAATAGTTAATGATTTTGTATTGGCTTTTTTCAATAATATTTTTATTTTTTTCTTGATTGCAAACCTTGGTAATAAGTATCTGCCTTTTTCGCGGGAACAAAATAGTAAAGAACAAAGCGGCCGTATTTTATATTTGATTTTGCAAATGCTTACAATAGCAATATTAGTTGGATTGCATTACCTTATAGTAGAAAACAATTTGCTGATCTATTGTTTAATCCCTGTTTCTGCAGTGGGCTGTTATCTTTTACTTAAAAGACTGCAAAACCTACAATGGGCGCAAATTTCATTTTAATATGGCCATAAATACAGAAGTATATAAAAAAATAAGGGAAGAACTTCGGGTAAACAATGGAACATTGGTTGCTGTTTCTAAAATTCAGCCAATATCAAAGATCAAAGAATTGTACGATCTAGGGCAAAGAGATTTTGGAGAAAATTATGTACAGGAATTGGCTGAAAAATATGAATCACTGCCAAAAGATATTCTCTGGCATTTCATCGGGCATCTACAAACCAATAAAGTAAAATACATTGCTCCTTTTGTTTCTTTAATTCATGGCGTTGACACTTTTAAACTTTTGAAAGAAATAAATAAACAGGGTGAGAAAAACAACAGAGTTATGAACTGTCTTTTACAAATTCACATAGCTCAGGAAGAAACCAAATTTGGATTAAGTGAAAATGAACTGGATGAAATTTTTAATAGTGCTCAATTAAAAGATTTAAATAATATAATGATAAGCGGAATGATGGGTATGGCTTCTTTCACTGAAAATGAAGAAAAAATCAGAAATGAATTTCGGTATTTAAAAAACCTGTTTCTTAGTTACTCCCAATTATCAATTATCAATTGTCAATTGTCAATTTTATCTATGGGTATGAGCGATGATTATAAAATAGCAATTGAAGAAGGAAGTAATATGGTGAGAATAGGAAGTTTAATATTTGGAAACAGAAATAATGCTAATGTCTGAGCCCAAAATGCAACAAAAGGTGATTATAATAGGCAAAGCTGCACTGCAAATGTATCAAGCCATAAAAAATTAAAAAGAAAATAGGATACATAACCAAACGATGGTGGATAATTGCAAAATTTTTAAAATGGATGCCTGATTCTATTTATGGAAAAATTTTATCGGTATAAATCTTTTAACAGAAAACTTAGCAATTCAATTATTGATATAAAGTAATTTGGTATCATAATTCAATTGCCAAAGAATTAATACAATGACTGACTCTTTTGAAATACGAAAAAATACTAAGGCATTCTCCTACACCGCTATCATCTGTGCATTATTACTTGCCATAGCTTTCTTCTATACATGGCCTTTACAAGTGCCGCCGGTACCCGCAATACAAGACCTGATAGAAATTAATTTAGGAAATGAGCAGGAAGGAATGGGAGATGTTCAACCTTTAGTAAAAGGCGATCCTGCTCCGGATGTTCCAGAGCCGCAATCAATAAAATCAGCTGCTATATATAATGAATCCCAAAAAGATATACAGGTTGATGAAGCTGATGATAAAGAAGCTGCTCCGATTACTAAAACAACAAAACCAAATACGGAAGCAAAAAATATTATTAAAGAACTTACACGTAAACCCGTAAAAACTAATAATACAGTCCCTGTAGTTAATCCAAATCCGGCACCGCCAAAACCAAAAATACCGTTATATAAAGGCGGAAATGGTAATGGTGGAAATGGGGCAGCACAGGATAATGGGTACAAAAATCAAGGCAACAAACCCGGAAATGGAGATAATGGAAGCCCGAATGGCAAACCCGATTCGTACGGCACTTCACCTGGAGGAAAGCCAGCAGGACCAAAGGTTACAGGCGACAGAAAAATTGTCAGATATTATTCCTTTACCGGCGATCTTGAAAAAGCAACAATCTATGCTAATGTAAAAGTATCTCCGGAAGGCACAGGGACTTTCACCGGGTTTGGGAAAAATTCCAGCACTACAGCGAGAACCTATGCCAATGCTATTATTGAGTATCTGAAAAATGTAAAGTTTGACAAATCAGATCACGAATCAAAAGTTACCGTACAATTTAATTTTAATATCCAGTAAGCAGCTGTTAATTTGCATGGATGACTTATCAGCAAACACTTGATTACCTGATAACGAGGCTCCCCTTGTTTAGTAAGATTGGTATTGCTGCTTACAAAAAAGATATTACAAATACAGTTCTACTCTGCAAAGCCGCAGGTGATCCCCAAAATAAAATAAAGACTATTCATGTTGCGGGCACAAATGGTAAAGGTTCTACCAGCCACATGCTAGCTGCTATATTTCAACAATGCGGTTATAAAACAGGATTATACACTTCGCCTCATTTAAAGGATTTTAGGGAGAGAATAAAAGTGAACGGAGAATTTATAGAGGAAAACTTTGTTATTTCTTTTGTTGAGAAGATGAAAAATATTTCCGAAAATATAGACCCATCTTTTTTTGAACTTACCGTGGTAATGGCTTTACAATATTTTAATGAACAAAAAGTTGATATTGCCATCATTGAAACGGGCCTCGGCGGCAGGTTAGACAGCACAAATATTATTACACCAGAATTAAGTATCATCACCAATATTGGCTATGATCACATGAATATATTGGGAGATACGCTGGGAAAAATAGCCTTCGAAAAAGCAGGGATTATAAAAAATAACATACCCGTTGTAATAGGTGAATCAATTCCTGAAACAAAAGATATTTTTTTAGAGAAGGCGAAACAATGTTCTGCAGAAATTATTTTTTCAGACGATCTGTTAATGATCAGTAATGTCGTTTTACATAATAAAAATTTGGAAGTTGAGGTTGCCGAAATAAATTCTCATCAAAAAGAAAAATACACTCTTGACCTCAATGGTATTTATCAGAAAAAAAACTTATTAACTGTATTGGCTGCAATTAATACCTTAAATAAACTTGGATACAAATTAGAAAAAGAAAATATCAACACGGCTTTATCTACAGTTAAAAAACTTACAGGATTGTATGGCAGATGGGATGTTATTCACGAATGCCCAACCATAGCTTTAGATGTTGCACATAATGAAGATGGCATAAAGCAATTACTACACCAAGTATCTTTATGTAATTATAAAAGGCTTCATATTGTTTTTGGGATAGTAAAAGACAAGGACTCAAATAAAGTATTATCTCTTCTTCCCAAAGATGCTATTTATTATTTTACTAAGGCGCAAATACCGAGAGCATTACCAGAAGATGATCTTGCAAAGCAGGCAAAAGCCCATAACCTTAATGGAGAAAAATATTCCGAAGTAAATCAAGCTTTAGCGGCTGCTATAAGAGATGCTGATAAAGAAGACTTGATAGTTGTATGTGGTAGTGTGTACTTAGTTGGTGAAGTTACTATGGCCTATGTACCATGAACTCTTTGGAGTTTTCCCAATTTCACTAAACCATAAAAAATGCAATTTGCATGTAACGATTGTTCAATTTTATTCTGTAGTAACATCTCAACAACATCATTGATGGGCACTAATTCAATCTTAATTTCTTCATTTGCATCAAGATCCTGCTTAGCAATTTTTCTACCCCCCGTGGCTAAATAAAGTTTTGTATAATTATTAAGTATCCCGGGGTTTGCAGCTACTTCTCCTAAATAATCATAACTGGCAAATTCATACCCTGTTTCTTCTAACAGTTCACGGGCAATCGCTTTTTCAGGCGTTTCATCTTTATCAGCAAACCCGCCGGGTATTTCAAGTAATGTTTTGCTTACAGGATGGCGATATTGCTTAACCATCACGGCCTGGTCATCTTCAGTAATTGCCAAAGCACATAATGTAAGGTCCATCTCCACTACATAATATTCCGGAATAATTTTTCCTTCGGGAGTTTGGCATTTATCTTTTCTTGCCCTGAAATAATTTTTATCAGTAAGGTATTCTGAAGATAATATTTTCCAATTCATTTTAATGTTTATCCACTGATTAACGTTACCACCCCATCCTTTCTCTAAGCTTAGTAATATGCGCCGCATGATGCTTTCCGTGCCAGGCATAAGTTCCTGCTATATTCCACAAATTGGTTTTTGTTTTATATTCAGGATGAAAAAAAGTTCGCTGCCAATCTGCTTCACTCATATTCTTCATTAACTCCACCCATCTTGTATGCAAAGCATGTAATAAAGTAAGAGAAATATTTACAGGCAGGTTTTTGGTATCACTCAACATAGCCCATGCTGCTTCATCATAAGGCTTTATAGTAGGGTTTTCTTCAGTGAGAGCAAGTTTGAATCTTATATAAGCATTCATATGGCTATCTGCAACATGGTGTACAACCTGCTTTGATGTCCATCCACCATCCCGGTATGGAACATTTAATTGATGTTCATCTAAATTTAGAATTGCATTTTCTAACAAACCAGGGCACGTTTGTATATCCAGCAAATAAACCGATTTTATTTTTTCATCATACCCGCATTTATTACTAAATGCCTCGTCTTCTAATTTTCCTATGGGATAACGCAAATCCACTTCCACGGACATAATCTTTTATTTTACCTGTTTATGATCTCTAAAAGTTCAATATCAAAAATTAAAGTTGCACCACCAGGAATAGACCCACCTGCTCCCCTATCTCCATAACCCAGATCAGATGGGATAAATAATTTCCATTTACTGCCAACAGGCATAAGCTGCAAAGCCTGCACCCAACCAGCTATTACACCACTAACAGGTATTTGCAATGGCTCACCTCTTTTGTATGAATTATCAAACTCCTGCCCGTTAATCAGACTACCG
>DASYOS010000183.1:0-14091 GCA_036007525.1 Chitinophagaceae bacterium
ATGCCGGTTATAAATCCGCCGGTTTTGAAATTTATTTTTTTAGGCGAAAGATTGGCAAAATCATTTGCAGGACTAACAATATTTGCCGCAATATTTGTTGCCAATGTAGAAATAGCAACAGCGATCATCGCAAGACTTACAAAAAATTTACTGCTAAATTTTCCTGCAAGAACCAAAGGATCCCAAATTGTTTCTCCATAAATAATTACTGTTGCTGATGTAACAACAACACCTATAAAAGAGAACAACGTCATTGAAGTTGGTAACCCAATTACCTGTCCGTTTATTTGTGCTTTCTGGCTTTTTGCGTAACGTGTAAAGTCAGGAATATTTAATGATAGTGTTGCCCAAAAACCAATCATACCAGTTAAGGCAGGAAAGAAGAAATCCCAGAAATCCTGATTGGTAGCGAATTTGGAAGGCTGGGCTAATATCGGCCCTAAACCATTGCCAGCATTTATCGCCCAGAACAAAAGAGCCAGTGCAGCAACGGGAAGAAAGAATGCTTTAAAGACCAGCAATTTTTTTATACTCTCCACTCCCAGATAAACTACATACATATTTAATAACCAGAATAAAAAAAAGCATATTGCTGGCCCTGTCTGCAAACCAAAAGATGCAGGAAAAATTCGTGGCAAAGTTGCCAGTGATGGAATCCACAATTTCATCATTTGATAAATAGCAAATCCGCCTATCCATGTCTGAATACCAAACCAGCCACATGCGACAATAGCTCTTAGCATAGCAGGAATATTTGCGCCTTTAACACCAAAACTTGCTCTTGCAAAAACGGGAAAAGGAATTCCATATTTTGCACCGGCATGTCCGTTCAATATCATTGGAATTAAAACAATTGCATTGCCTAAAAATATTGTAAGGATCGCCTGCCACCAATTCATTCCTCCTCCAATTAACGAACTTGCCAGCATATAAGTTGGAATGCATAAACTCATACTTATCCATAGGGCGGCATAATTCCACGTATTCCATGTTCGTTTGTTTTGTGGAATAGGCGCAAGGTCTTCACTATAAAGAGAAGATTTTTTTATGTCTGTTTCGTTCAAGCCAGTTAATAATTTAATTATTTGAGCCTGTCATATTTTTTCATGATTCTTAAAACAGCTTCTTTAGGTAACCCATACATAGTATTACCATTAATCCCTACCAATGTTTTCCCTGCAAATAATGCGTTGATTATTGCTTCTTCCGTTGCCTGTATTGTTGCTTCAAATAATGCATCCATCTGGTCGTTGGGCATTGTAATTACTTTTTGTGCCTCTATATTGCTAAATGCATTTTTATTAGCAGTAGAAAAAGAAATAAAGATATCACCTGAACCATTTCCACCAATTCCACCAGTACGAGTCATTCCTAAAGGTATTCTTTGTGCCAGCCTTTTTAACTGATCAGGCAATAAAGGGGCATCGGTAGCTAATACAATAATTATAGATCCAATTTCACTTTCAAAACCTTTACTGTTTTTTATTCCGAATGTTGTCTGATCAAATTTTGGCCTTAATGTATCCATTAATTCTTTCCCAATAGGCACACCTGCAATATTTAATTGTACTCTTCTCCCATGATTTGCCTGAACCAATACACCTATTGTATAGCCTCCAAATTCTTTATCAATAATTCTGGAAGAAGTTCCAATACCTCCTTTAAAACCATAGCACATCATTCCTGTTCCACCGCCTACACCCCCTTCTACAACAGATCCTGATTTTGCATTATCCAAAGCTTTAAATACATCTTCTTTTTTCACATGCTGACCATTTATGTCATTAAACATTCCGTCATACGTTTCTGCAACAACAGGATATGCATACCAATGATCTTTATAAAATGGTGTGTAATATTTATTCTTATCCATCCATTGCCATGCAGCATCACGAACAATTCCCACATTGCCGGTATTGGTAATTAAGATTGGGGTTTCTAAAAATCCTGATTCGGTGATCCAGTGGGTTCCGGTCATATCACCGTTTCCATTTAAGGCGTACCAGTTGGCATATACCGGTGCAAACTCTTTGCCTCGTGGCAAAATAGCCGTTACACCTGTTCTTATTGGGCCTTTACCTTTTACTAATTTACCATCACCGTCGATTAAAGTAACATGGCCTACAGTAACTCCTGTAACATCTGTAATAGCATTTAACTTTCCCGCAACTCCATTAAAAGGGATACCATAATCTCTTGCTCTTTTGGTTTGAGAGAACGCAGAAATATTAATTAGTAATAAAAAAATAAAGCAGTATGTATATTTCAATTTCATTCTGAAAAAATTGAGAAATCTCTACGTCTTACACAACAGGTATTACCGGAATGTATTCATCCGCAATGGTTATTGCCTGGTCAATAATCGCCAAGCCTTCATCTATTTGTGCTTTGGTAATACACAATGGCGGAGCTATAAAAATAAAATTCCATCTTACAAAAGTGTACATACCCAACTCTTTAATTTTTGCTGCCACTTTATTCATTACAACCATTTCATCAGGCTTGGCATTAAAAGGCGCCATTGGCTCTTTTGTTTTTCTATCCTTAACCAATTCAATGCATCCTAATAACCCTGTGTTTCTCCAATCACCAATACTTACATGTTTCAATTTCAATTCTTCTATTCTTGTATCCATGTATTTTCCCATTGCTACCGCATTTTCTATAAGATTATCATCTTCATAAATCTTTAAAACTTCCAATGCTGCTGCACAACAAACAGGATGTGCAGAATAAGTAAGCCCCAATGGAAGCATGGTATCATCATATTTAGCGGTAATTTTATCACTCACAATTAAACATCCGAAAGGCAGATAACCACACGTTAATCCTTTTGCTGTTGCAATCATATCAGGAATAATATCATGATTTTGAAAACCAAACCATTTGCCCGTACGGCCAAAACCACTCATCACTTCATCTACAATGATTAAGATGCCATACTTATTACACAATTCTCTCACTGCTTTCAGGTAGCCAACAGGATATTGCAAACAACCCGAAGTACCGCTTTCCCCTTCCAGTAAAATAGCAGCTATATTATTTGGACCTTCATAAGCAACAAGTCTTTCAAAACTGGCAACAGATTCTTTTAATAAATTTTCTTCGCCATATTCCCAACGGTACAAATGGGGAAGATCAAAATGTACAAAGTTTGCAGGCTGTTGCGAATCCACAGGCAGCTTTCTCGGATCGCCACCTGCAGCCATAGCACCGCTGGTTGAACCATGATACGATTGATAACGGGTTATTATTTTATGCCGACCAGTATATAATCTGGCTAGTTTAATTGCGTTTTCCATAGCATCAGCGCCGCTCAACGTAAAGAAGGATTTATTTAAGTCCCCCGGGCATATCTTGGCAATTTTTTTCCCCAGTTCTCCTCTTGCTTTTGTAACACAATTTGGCGTAACATAGGCCACTTCCTGCATTTGTTTTACTACAGCTTCGGTTACACGTTGATCGCCATGACCAATGTTCACATTCATTAGCCCGGAGGAAAAATCAATGTATTTCTTTCCATCGTAATCATATAAGTAAACACCTTTACCATATTTTACTGCAATCGGATTTGTGCCTTTTTGTTTGCTCCATGAGAATAAAGTATAGTCCTGATTGTTCTGAATTATTTCTGCAGATTCGGTTTTGTGCGGAATAATTTTTTCAAGTATACTCATAGTATATTTATTTCTTTTTGAAATTAATTTTTAAATCCTATTCGTTTCCGGTTCTCCCAGGCATTTTCTTTTAATTCTTTCTCGGTTTTATCTTCCAGGAGATTTTCAATTGCTTCATAAATTTTATTTAGCTGAACATCATGTCCCCCTAAATGATCTTTCAGATTTTCTATTTGCTGGATGACTTCTTTATATTGAAGCGTATTTTTCTTTAGCTCAATGAATGCACGAACAACAGCAATGCTCATCATCACAGCACGTTCACTTTTTAATACGCTGGCAAGCATCGTTACGCCATGTTCAGTAAAGGCGTACGGAGTTATAGTTGTATTTCTTTTAGCCTGAGATGCGGCCTCATTTTGTGACCGCATAGTCTTATTTCCTTGGTAACCAATATCTTGTGAGGATGCGGTCACAATTTGTGACCGCATAACAATCCATTCTTTTGAAGTAAGCCGAAACATGAAATCTTTGGGAAATCTCTCTGCATTTCGTTTCACTGCCTGATTTAGCGCTTTAGTTTCCACTTCGTACAAGGCAGCTAAATCAAAATCAAGCATTACTTTTTGATCACGAATGATGTAGATTTTATTTATAATTTTTTCCTCAGGAAGAGCTTTGATAATATTGCGTTTTGCTTTTGCCATAAATCTTAATGCTTAACTCATCCAGTTCACTCCTGCCTCCGCATTCCATTTGGTAGTTGATTTTTTTAGTTTTGTCCAGAATTCGATAGAACTTTTACCGGTAATATCTCCAACACCAAACTTGCTTTCATTCCATCCGCCAAAACTAAACGGTTCCCGAGGGACTGGCACGCCAACATTCACTCCGATCATTCCCGCGCTTGCATTGTCAATAATATATCTTGCAGCACCACCATTTTGTGTGAACACAGATGCCGCATTACCATAAGGATTTGCGTTTTCAATTGCCAATGCTTCATCAACAGTGTTTGTCCGCATGATGCTAATCACAGGCCCAAAAATCTCTTCTGTTGCTACCGACATTTGCGGAGTTACATAATCAATAACTGTAGGCCCAACATACGTTCCTTTTTCTTTACCTTCCACCGTTGTGTTTCTTCCATCCACTAAAATTTTGGCACCATCTTTTTCAGCTTCTGTAATATATCTTTCAATTTTTTCTTTTGATTCTTTATTAATAACAGGTCCTAAGTTTTTACCCGGAATTATTTTCCTTGCCTCATCACAAATTTTATCAATAATGCTTTCAATATTTCCAACACCTATCATTGCCGAAGCAGCCATACAACGCTGTCCGGCGCAACCACTCATGCTTGCAGCAACATTTTGTGCTGTCATATCTGGTAAGGCATCCGGCAAGACCATTAGGTGATTTTTGGCACCACCCAATGCCAGGCATCTTTTGTAATTTGAGGTAGCTCTCTGGTAAACAATCTTGGCAATTTTGGTAGAACCTACAAAGGATACTGCCTGAATATCGGGATGATCACAAATAGCTTCTACGATTGCAACATCACCATGAACCACATTAAAAACCCCATCTGGTAATCCGGCTTCTTTTAAAAGTTCAGCAATTCTTCCAACACATAATGGAACTTTTTCAGATGGCTTCATTATCATACAATTACCTAGGGCAATTGCGTTTGGCATCGTCCAGCATGGTACCATTGCAGGGAAATTAAAAGGAACAATAGACGCCACAATACCTAAAGGAACATGCTCTGTTCTGCATTCTACACCGCGGCTAACTTCTAATATTTCTCCGGTAACAAGCTGTGGTAAAGAGGTTGCAAACTCCGTTAGTTCAATACATTTTTCAATTTCAGCAATTGATTCACCAATTGTTTTTCCATTTTCTTCTGAACATAATTCTGCCAGCTCGTGCAAATTCTTTTCAAGAAGATATTTAAACCTGAAGAATATCTGGACTCTTTCTTTAATTGGCGTTTTGCTCCAGTAAGGGAACACAGCTTTTGCAGCTCTTACGGCTTCACCCAGATCAGAAGCTGTTGACATTGGAACTTCTGATAGCTTAATCCCATCCAGCGGAGAAATAACATCCAGTTTATGGGTGGAAGAACTGCTTACAAACTCACCTTTAATATAATTCTGAACAGGTTTATATTTCATAAAAAAATTTGTAGTTAAATAAAAAGCAATTGAAAATGTAACACTTTTTTCTTAATAAAGATAAGCAAGCATTAACATCATTTAATTTTTGTTTTATCGATCTGGTTTTGAATAATAAGTGAAAAAATTACCGAAACCAGAGCGACTACAATTCCCGCAGCTACATCAAACGGAAAATGCTGTGCAAGATAGATGCGTGAATAACCAACTACTAATGCATATAATAGCCCGATTACCAGCCACCAGTTATTTTTAAACACAAGGCAAAAAATAAAATAAAATACAAAAGCCGTGGCTGTATGCCCTGAAGGAAAGCTTGCTGTTGCATGTAAGGTTACTCCTTTAACCATATGAACAATATCATTTGTGATGGCAGCTGTAGGCCTTAGTTCATCAGGCACTATTAAATATTTACAAATTTGGGTAATTAATGTTGTAACTGCAAAGCAACTTATAAGAAAAGGCAACATTTTTTTGCCTTCTTTATAAATAAAATACACCAGCAAGAGGATCCATAATATCCCATCACCCAAATAAGAAAAAAAAGAAAAGAAGTTATCTGCAAAAAATCCAAGATCTGTATTCAGGAGTAGAAAGAAATTGTTTTTCCCGTATGAATAAGATAGCATAAAAAGTATCAATGCACATACCACTGATAAGATCATGCCTGTCCTGAAATTTTTGTAATTAAGGTTTTGCATGTCGTTTTAAAACTATTGTTGTGGGCAATTCAAAGATATCATGATGCTCCGCAATCACATCAAGATTTAATAACTGTAAAGAATCGAGAAATTCTTTTCTGCTGATAATAATAGCATCAGGGTTTTGCTGGAGTTGTACATTCAGTGAATCTACAGACTCATATTTTTTAATACTCTCGTCTAAATAAAAATTATAACCGGGGTTATATATTTTATAAGATAAAATGAGACGGGATTTTTTTATCAAACCAATTGTTTTAGCAACAGGATTCTGTTTGTACAAAGTAGGATAAATATAATACAGCAGAATAATATTTAATAAAGAATACAAAACAACGGTCACATATATTCTTTTTTCCCAGCTTGCATTGTTGTTTACAAGAAGAAAAAATATAAAACATAGGGGAATAATTATAATTAGCCATGCTATCCAACTAAATGAGCTTGTTTCCACTTCCTGACGGATAGCAAAATATCCCACAACAGGTAACACTAATAAAACAACAGTAAGAATATAAAGAGGATATTTTTTTGAAGCGATGCTCTTGCTTAGTAATGCTGTAATAAAACTACCAAGGATCACTGCCGCAAAGGGGTAACATGGCATTGCATAATTAGGAAGTTTGGTACTGGATATACTAAAGAAGATAATAAAGACGATCACAACAACTCCGGAAAACCTTACAAGATCATTTTGAAAAACAATCTTCCTGTTTTTTAGCGTTTCGCCTATGAAACTCATAAAAGGCAGTAGACCGATCAAAACAAATAATAGCGTTAACAAGAAAAATCCGCCATGTCCTTCCTGCGTATCAGAAAAGCGGTTAAAATTGTGTTCTATAAAAAAACCCTTCGTCCATGCACCATTAGTTGCTCTGTCAACAGCAATGTACCATGGTAGTGTAATTGCCAGCAATAAAACTAAAGCAGGTATTAAATGCCATGTAAATAATTCTTTCCATTTTTTTTGAGTAATAACCCAAATCAATAAACATAATCCCGGTAATGCAAGCGCCACGGGACCTTTAGCGAGTGTTGCCAAAGCAAAAGCTGCGGCACTAATATATAGCTGTGAAATATTATTTTCTTTTAACCATGTAAAAGCGCTGAATAATCCCAGCGTAATAAAAAAGATCAAATAAGGATCGGGAACAGATAAGCGGAATTCAAATAAAAATTGGGTGCTGGTTGCTAATACTATGCATGCACAAAAAGCTGCTAAAACATTAAATAATCGTTTGGTATAATTATATGTCACGAGTATTGTAAGTAACCCCATCACAACTGAAAAAAATCTTGCTGAAAATTCGCTTATGCCAAACATCTTGTAAGCAGCCATCATAAAAAAATAATGAAGGGGTGGCTTATCCACTCTTAACTCCCCATTAAAAGTGGGCACAATAAAATCCCCACGCTGCAGCATTTCTCTTGCGCACTGTGCATTTTTTGCTTCGTCTAATATATATATTGGTGTTGCACCAAGGCGGATGAATAATATAGCTGACAGAACAAAAAATAATATCCAGAAAGCCCCCTGTCCCCCGAAGGGGGAACTTAAATTCAAATTCCATTTGATGTTTTGTCTTTCCATTTAAATTGAATGAGCTTGCCCCCCTTCCTTTTGGGAAGGGGCTTTAGTGGAATCTTCTATTTGCACAAAGGTTTGCGGGGTTAGGCTCCATCTCATCCCAACAAAAGAAACCAAAATAGTTATTAGATAAAATAATATGCTGATATAAATGGATTGATGCTTATCAAGAAGAAATAAATTACTTCCCCATAAAAAAACCACTTCCCTCGCACCTAAACCACCAATGGTAAATGGCAGGATTGCAACAATTGATGACAAAAGAAAAATAAAAATATAAGCAGACTGATGTTCTGTTATCTGTATTGATGCCATTATGCAATAGGCACATAAAACTTGTAATACTTGTACGAGCAAGCCCAATAATAATGTAGGTGTGAAGGCGCTGAGAAATGAAGGGAATACCTTTTTAATAAATAAATAATATACTATTAATGCCGGTACAATAGCAGCGAGTAATGATGTTGCATAACTTTTTTGCAAGCTGATCAAACTAAAATAAATGGCCGCTAAAATTGCCAATCCAACAACTCCGCTTAGTCTATCTAACAACACTGCGGCTGATAAAAGCTTTACAGATCGTTCTCTCTTGCGGTTTAATAAGATCACTTTGTATGCATCGCCGCCAATACCTCCGGGCAGAAATAAATTGTAGAACATCCCCGTCCAGTACAGTTTTAAATTAGCAGTTTCTGAAAGATGGATACCAATATTTTTAAAGAAAATATTTAATCGATAAGAAGAAACGATTTTTGAAAGAATGAATAAAACTGCAGCTGCAACAAGCCACCATTTATTACTTTGTTGCAGCAGTTGCCAGGTGAGCGTCCAATCTATTTTTTTACTTACATACCACAAGCAAATAGCTGTTACTGCCAATTTTAGGAACAGTTTGAGTATGTTCTTAAACTGTTGTGGCATCGTACACTTTTCTAACCTGGTAAGTTTTTTTATTGCTGGCCTCAAAGTATGTTCTTACGCTTATCTCTGCAATAATGCCGATAGTAATTAATTGTATTCCTCCCAATAAAAATATCAAGCCCAGAATTAATAATGGTTTTCCCCAAATATCATAGCCAAGTATTTTCAAAACCAATAAATAAATATTAATGATGATCCCAAAAAATAAACTTACAAAACCCATGGTTCCAAAGAGATGCATTGGTTTCTGTATATATCTGCGAAAAAAGATCATAGTAACAAGGTCGCTCATAACTCTGAATGTTCTGCCCAACCCGTATTTTGATTTGCCAAATTTTCTTGCATGGTGTTTTACATCCACCTGCGTAATTCTTGCGCCCTGCATTGCTGCAAGTACCGGAATAAACCGGTGAAGCTCTCCATATAATCCAAGATCTTCCGCTATTTCTCTCTTAAATATTTTTAATGTGCAGCCATAATCTTTAATGTAAACTTTCGTCCAACGCCGTATAAAATAATTTGCGATTTTACTAGGAACTTTTCTGAGGAACATTCCGTCTTTGCGGTTCCTTCTATTTCCTGCAACTACATCCCAATCTTCTTTTTTTAAGAGGTCAAGCATAAAAGGAATGTCCGAAGGATCATTTTGGAGATCTCCATCCAAAAGTGCAATGTATTTACCGGTTGTATGATCTATACCGGCCGTCATTGCAGTACTTTGGCCATAATTTTTTTTAAGTTCTACCAGCGTTATTCTTTCATCCTCAGCCTGTCGAATTACATCCTTTATGCGTTTTTTTGTAGCATCTGTTGAGCCGTCATCCACAAAAACCACCTCATAATCCATCCCTTGTAGGGCATTCCGAATTTCATTAACTAATGGATGAATATTATCTTCTTCGTTAATTACAGTAATTACTAAAGAAAGTTCTCTCATTCTTTAAATTTTGGCTAAGGTAGTCATAGCCATTATAAAAAAACTACCCTGTGGCAAGGATTTTGCGTCTTGCTGATAAATAATTGTGGGTGAAATCCATTATTTTCATATATGCTTATAAAAACTCTATTACCTTTTGCCATTTCTTTACTGATATTATCAGGATCCCAAAGCTGTGAATCTCAAAAATCAAAAACGCTTGCTACTCCATCGCAATACGATCTCAATAACCCGGTAGAATTTAAACTTCCGGAAGGTTTAAGTGAAATTTCGGGTCTTACCTATTATCCAAAAGACAGCAGTGTGTTTGCCATTATTGACGAGGACGGAGTTTTATTTAAAATATATTTAAACGGAAGCGGAACGATTAAAAAATGGAAGTTTGATAAAAAACACGATTTTGAAGACATTGTAATGCACGACAGTACCTTTTATGTATTAATAAGCAATGGAGATATTGAAACATTAAAATTTGCAGGCGATTCTATTTTGACAAATAAAAGCAACCTTGCCGGTGCCGGTAAAAAAACAAATGAGTTTGAATCACTGTATTTTGATGATAAATTAGGTTTGATTTTACTATGTAAAGATTGTGAAGATGATAAGAAGAAAACGGTTACGGCATGGGGTTATTCATCGGCAGATTCACTTTCTTATAACCCAAATTTGTTTGCCATTGAGGTAAAACAAATAGCACAAAAAATAAAAGAAGAAAAACTACATTTTAAACCTTCTGCTGCTGCAATAAATCCTAAAACAAATGAATTATATATAATTTCCTCTGTAAATAAACTATTGGTAATTGCAGAGAGAAATGGTAATATAAAAGAAGTGTACCCTCTTAATCCTGTTATTTATAAACAGCCCGAAGGAATGACTTTTACACCATCCGGCGATCTGCTCATTTCTAATGAAGCCGGCGAATCTGGTAATGCCAATATTTTAATTTTTAAACCAAAAAAGTAAAATCATGGCAAAATATTTGCAGGGTTGCAATAAATAATGAAAGGATATCTAAAATATTACCTTGTACTTTTAATAACTTTCTGTTATGCTTCTGCCACATTGGAAGTAAGCGAAAAAGAAAGCAAAGAAAATTTTAAAAAGGAATTAACCAGTCATATAGTTGCAGATAAGCATTCAGCATCTTTCCATCAGTTTGACCTTAAAAAAATATTTTTTCAAAAAGATATAAATTTTTTATTTTTTTCTGAAAAAGATTTTCTCCAACTAAAAAATAATATTACTTTTTTTACTAATTTCTCTCCGCCTCCCAAAACGAATGATATTTATTTGCACAATTGTGTTTTCCTGATATGATTTTATTCTACATATCGTTTCCCACGATATAGCTTTTCCCATTTTTATTAATCAATAGCAATAATAAAATCAGTGCATAATGGAATCCCCGTTTCTTCAGGCATCCGCCTATATAGGTATTGCAGCAACAGTCGTTCTCACCCTTAATTTTCTTTTAGGGATGTTGGTGAGCACCAATTACAGAAGGTTAAGCATTTGGCAAAACGCGCCGCAATTCATCCGCAAATTTAATTTAGTTGATGTTCATAATTGGACAGCTTATGTAGCGCTTTTGTTGGCATTAGTGCATCCGGTTTTATTGCTGTTCGATCCTTCAACAAAATTTCGCTTCATTGATATTATTTTTCCTATTAATGCACCTACACAAAAGATATTTGTGGCAATGGGCACAATTGCTTTACTGGCAATTATTGTTCTCATTATTACTACACAAAAGGTTGTAAAAAAGAAATTAGGCTTTCGCACCTGGAAAAATATTCATCTCACCGCATACTTTGCCGCTCTTTTATTTTTGGTGCACGGCTTGGTTATGGACCCTCAGCTAAAAAACAGACCTATTGATTTATTAGATGCAGAAAAAGTTCTATCAGAGATTTGTTTTATTGTTTTGGTAGCTGCACTTTTTTTTCGTGTTCGTTATCAAAAAAAGTTTAAAGAAGGTTTTAGAAAATTTAATTCTCTAAAAATCAGTGAAGTAATTGAAGAAACAAGCGATGCAAAAACTTTTGTGTTTTCCATTCCTGAAAAATTAAAAAAGCAATTCACTTATACAGCAGGTCAGTTTATAATTTTAAAAATTACAATAAATGATAAAGAGTATAAAAGATCATATTCTTTTTCAAGCTGTCCTTATACAGATACTAAATATCAGATAACAGTAAAACGAATTAAGGATGGCATTGTATCCAATTATCTAAACGATAACACCCAATCCGGGGATGAACTTTTAGTGTTTCCGTCTTCAGGAAATTTTTTTAAAGAACCGGAACAAAATGTAAGAAGGAACTACATCTTTTTTGCAGGCGGCAGCGGAATAACGCCTGTCTATTCTATTATAAAAACATTGCTGGCAAAATATCCCAACAACTATGTAAAGCTGGTGTATGCTAATAAAGATTCAAATACTATTATTTTTTATAAAGAATTAGAAACATTAAAAAGTCTTTATCAAAAACGCTTTTTTATTACCCATATAGTTAGCCAGGCTTCAGCAGGCTGGCATGGTATGACGGGTAGATTAGACAGTGATAAAATGTTATATTTTTTAGAAGAACAAAGAATTTTTCCTATTGCCAATACTAATTATTATGTATGCGGTCCATCACCTTTTATGGAAATGGTAGAGCATGAATTGCAAAAGCATGGCGTGCCAAATGATAAGCTTCATTTAGAAAGATTTATTTCAATAGGTGATGGCGACCATCCATTAATTATGGGCATGGAACCTGCTGCAATAAATTTAAAAAGCAGTACGGTATGTGCAAAGCTGGATGGTAAAGATAATAAGGTTACCTGCGCTACCGATGAAACAATTTTAGCTGCCTTTTTGGCTGCAGGAGTTAATGCACCATATTCCTGTAAAGAAGGGGTTTGTTCTTCCTGCATGGCAAAGCTGATAAAAGGTAAAGTGCAAATGCTGAATGCGCAATCCCTTACTGATATTGATATTAAAGAGAACAGAATTTTAACCTGCCAGGCTACATGCCTTACCAAAGATGTAGAAATTAATTACGATATTTTTTAAAGAAGTATATGAAAACGAAATTAGTAATACTTATTCTGCTGCATAGTTTGATTACCAATGCTCAGGTAGATACTTCAAAAAAAATTACTCATACCGATAGTTCTGCCCGTCCACGCCCATTTCAATACGATAAAGATGCAGGATTTCAATATAAGAACGGAGATTTTACTTTAACTGCATGGGGATTTGCAGAGCGTTTGTTAGGCGACGCTGATCAAAAGGCTGCATGGCGAAGGGTCAGGCAGGGAATGGAATTTAAATTTCCGGCTTACAACTTCCGCATTAATGGCAATAAATTTCGTACTGCTTTGGTGTATGAGGTTGACTTTACCAATAACAATTTTTTTAAGGACAGCAAGCGTTTTAAAATCTGGGAAAATCTTTTTATCACTTTTCAAAATGCAAACGATCCCAATAAGTTTAGAATATTATTCGGAGAAAACACTCACATACTTTCCAGAGAAGATAACCTTTCATCGGGCAATCTGCCGACCATTAACCGCAGCCTTATATTAGAACAGCATGGCTCAACAAACAGCTTTGGTACGCAATGGGGTTTTCAGTTGCAAAAACAAATAGGAACAAAAACCTTTTTGCAGGCATCATTACAGGATAACAGGGGTTCCCTCAACCAGGATCATCCAATGTTTCAATTTTGGAATGGTGTTGCTTTAAAAATAACAAGACTTGTTTTACAGCCATCAGATAGCAATCAACAAAAATTAAATATTGGTTTGGCTATAGATCATACACGGAACATCAGCGACAAACAATTTACCCTTGCTTCTTCCATTTATCAAAAAACAATTGGTGGCGTTCCGGCATCGGGCAACAAACTTTCGGTGGAAAATAATGCAGACTATACAAATACATTAGGCAAACATTTTTACTCTTTGGAATATGAATTTATTTATTCAAACTATTCTGAACAACTAAATGTAGCCGGTGGCTATGCCCAGGCTCAATTTCAAATATTTGACAGTAATAAGTGGGGAGACCTTGTGCCTTTTGTGCGATACGATATTGTGAGCCTTTCAAATGCCGCACAAAATGCAAATGAGCATGCCTGGAAAATCGGCTTAAACT
>DASYOS010000184.1:0-13118 GCA_036007525.1 Chitinophagaceae bacterium
TTAGTAGCGAACCCCGGTTCAAATATTCAAAACCTTTTACAGGGCCGTGCAGCAGGCGTAACTGTAGGAACATCAGGTGTTCCCGGTGCTGGTGCTAGTGTACGAATGCATGGCTACAGTACGTTCGGAAATAATGAACCTCTATATGTAGTAGATGGCGCTCGTGTGAGTTCAATTACAGAGCTAAATCCTAATGACATTGAAACAATGCAGGTATTAAAAGACGCGTCAGCAGCTTCCATTTATGGTTCAGCAGCTGCCGGCGGTGTTATTATTATAACAACGAAAAGAGGAAAAGTGGGCCGTCCTAAAGTTACCTATGACAGTTATTACGGATTGCAGACCTTTAAAAAGCGATTGGATTTATTGAATACAAAAGAATATGGAGATTACCTTTTCTTATTAGCAAAAAATTCAGGTAATATAATTAATGGGGAATTTAAGCATGGGCAGTATGCAGGTCCGACTGGCATAAGTACTACAGGCCCTATCATTCCCGCATTTATATATGCTAACGGTAGTTATTCAGGAGCTCCGGGGAAAAATGGCGGTATTGCTGCCGGTGATCCCGTAGCAGACCCAAGTAAATACAAGCTTGATCTATTCGATGTCAATGGTCCGGGTACATACCTGATAGTTCCGGCTAACCAGGAAGGGACTGATTGGTTAGGAGCAATTCTTCAGAAGGCACCCATGATGAATCACCAGGTTACAGCTTCAGGCGGCTCGGACAATGCCAATTATGTTTTTGGTTTGGATTATTTTGATCAGAAAGGTATTGTTTATACCTCCCGCTACCAACGCTATGCCTTACGTGCGAATACAAGTTTTAAAATAAAAAATAAAGTACGGGTAGGGGAAAATTTACAGGTTTATTTTACTAACAGATCAGGAGTACAGGGTTTTAATAATCAGGAGGAAGGTAATCCTATTGCTTTTTCTTACAGGATGCAGCCTATTGTACCTGTATTTGATATTATGGGAAATTATGGCGGTACCAGAGGTTCTAACGTTGGTAATGCGCAAAGTCCCTATGCAAATTTAGACAGAAGAAAAGGTGCAAAAGAAAAGCGTGTTGGTATATTGGGAAGTGTATATACAGAAGTTGATTTGTTACGTTATTTTACTTTTCGTTCAAACTTAGGAATGGATTTTGGCAACGGCAGCAGCTATGCCTTTATAAAAGGATTTTATGAGGGAGCAGAAGGTAGAAGCAATCTTGCCAGTATGAGCGAAGCGCAAAACTATGGCTACCAATTAACATGGTATAACACACTAACTTTCAAAAAAACTTTCAGGGACGTTCATGATATAAATGCTTTGGTTGGAACTGAGATAGTCCAAAACCAGGGAAGAAATGTTAATACAAGTGCATCAGATTTTTTCAATTTAGATCGCAACTTTCAGCAGGTTGGTTCTTCCCTCAGTCTCACGCCCTTTGGTTCCAGCGGCGAATTCAAAAGCAGGAAGTATTCACCTGTTATAGCTCAATTAAATTATGCATATAAAGATAAATATTTATTAAGTGGTACTTTTAGAAGAGATGGATCTTCAGATGCATTTGGACCAACTCATAAATATGGAAATTTTCCCGCCTTTAGTGTTGGTTGGAGAATATCAGAAGAGCCATTCTTAAAGAGCAGTAAAATAATAAATGATTTAAAGCTAAGGTTTGGTTATGGTGTTTTAGGAAATGATAACATCAGTTCTTTAGGATTTCTTACCTTCTTCACAATAAATAATGATGCCGCTTATCCTATAAATGGGAGCAATACCAGTTATACACCTGCATTGCGACATCAAACAATTGCTAATCCTGATATAAAATGGGAAGAAACAGCAACATCTACGTTAGGTATAGATGCCACTTTATTTAATAACCGGTTAAATGTAACCTTAGATCTGTACAATCGTGAAACAAACGATCTTCTTTTTGAAAAAGAATTGGATCCAAGCGTTTTTGGCGGAAGAATAGACAAACAGCCCATTAATATTGGTAATATGAATAATAAGGGGATTGATCTTGCATTGTCCTATCGTGGAACGCCGAGTAAAAATCTTCGTTATGATGTAAGCACCACTTTCTCATTATATAAAAATAAAGTAGGTGATCTAGCTGATCCGTTTTTTGAAGGTGACAGAACAAGGATTGATCCACTCAACCGTTCTGTGAAAGGCAGACCTTTATCCAGCTTTTTTGGTTATGTTGTAAATGGCTTTTTTAATGATGCAACAGAACTTGCTGCACTGGATCAAAAAGGTAAATTTATTGGAGGTTGGAAATATAAAGACATATCAGGCCCTGATGGAAAACCAGATGGTAAAATTACCCCGGATGACAGAACATTTATCGGCAGTCCACACCCTAAGTTTATTATGGGCCTTAATCTAAGTGTTAGTTACAAAAATCTTGACCTCTCTACTTTTTTATATTGGAAAGCAGGAGGACAAATTGCTAATTATACCCGTTACTGGACAGATTTTAATACTTTCCAGGGAAACAGAACACGAAGGGTATTGTATGATAGCTGGACACCGGAAAATCACAATGCAAAACTCCCACTGGTAACAAGTGTTGATGCTGTTAGTGGTCAGGTCCCGGTAGATTATTATATAGAACCGGGCGGCTATTTAAGAATGCGCAATCTTCAATTAGGTTATACGCTTCCTAAATCTATTATGGATAGATTTGGCATAGATCGGTTAAGATTATATGTGCAGGGTCAAAATCTATTCACCATTACAAAATATACCGGTCTCGATCCTGAAATTACAACTCTTAATACCGGCAAAAATGATTATACAAGGCGTTTTTCTGATCGAAATCTTGGAGTTGATATAGGCAACTATCCTACAGCAAAAGCTATAATATTCGGACTTAATTTAGGATTCTAAAAACAGAAATCATAATATAAAAATAAAAAATTATGAAACTTAATAAAAAACATTTATTGGTTGTTGTTATAAGCATCAGCTTTTTTGGACTAAATTCCTGCAAAAAAGATTATCTAGATCCTCAGCCTTTTGGCAGGTATCTTCCTGAGCAGTTACAAACTAAAAAAGGCCTTGAGGGTTTATTGGTTGGAACATATGCTATGCTAGATGGGCAGGGTATTGCAGGCGCATCTGGTTGGATGGTTGGCTCTACCAATTGGGTATATGGTGATGTAGTATCTGACGATTCTTATAAAGGTACCGATGCAAATGACCAGCCACAAATGACACAAATAGAATTATGGTCGAGCCAGGCTGATAATACATATTTTTATTATAAATGGCTATCCTTATACGATGGAGTTGCAAGGGCTAACGACGTAATAAAATTTGCTGCTCTGGTTCCTGAATTAGTTGATGCAGACAAGCAGGATTATATAGCACAGGCAAGATTTTTAAGAGGTCACTTTCATTTTGAAGCAAAGCGTATGTGGAATAAAGTTCCATACATAACTGAAAAAACCACCAGCTATGATAACAAAGCAGATATATGGCCTATGATTGAAGCGGATTTTAAATTTGCTTATGACAACCTCACCCCAACTCAGCCTTTGGTTGGAAAAGCAAATAAATGGGCTGCAGGTGCATATCTTGCTAAGGTGTTTATTTATGAGAAAAAATTTGCAGAGGCTAAAGCATTATATGATGTGATACTAACCCAAGGTATTACTTCAGACGGCAAAAAGTATGATCTTCAACCTGAGTATTGGAAAAATTTCGACATCGGTTTTGAAAATAGTGCTGAATCAGTTTTCTCACAGCAGTGTGAAGCTGGGGGTACAGTTAATGCTGCCGCTGAAACAACTTATGAACTGGCATATCCTTATGGAGGTGTTTGGGGCTGTTGCGGATTTTATCAACCATCTCAAAACCTGGTGAACGCATTTAAGGTAGATGCAAAAGGACTTCCTTTTTTAGACGACTCTTATAATAATACTAACCTTAAAAACGATGAAGGTATTAATTCCAATGCTTCGTTTACACCAGATAATGCAACGCCACTAGATCCACGGCTGGATTGGGCTGTTGGAAGAAGAGGTATTCCTTATTATGATTACGGTGCTCATCCAGGCCGTAGCTGGATACGTGATCAACTCTATGCCGGGCCTTATAGCCCTAAAAAACATGTTACTAAAAAGTCAGAACTTGGTTTTTTTACTAACATTAGCAATTTCAGACAAACAGCAAAGAATTATAATATCATCAGATTTGCTGATGTACTCTTAATGGCTGCCGAGGCGGAAATTGAAGCCGGGTCGCTTGAAACAGCACGACAGTATATTAATCGTGTACGTGCCCGAGCTGCTAATCCTGGTAGTTGGGTAACCAATGCACCCTTTACAGCACCTACTCCAACACCGGCTAATTATGTGGTAAACCAATATATTACTTCCTTTGCAGACCAGGTAACTGCAAGAAAAGCTGTACGCTTTGAAAAACGACTTGAATTGGCTTTCGAAGGTCACCGGTTCTTCGATCTTGTAAGATGGGGAATTGCAGATCAGGTATTAAATGCATATCAGGCGGTAGAAAAAACAAGAAGAAGCTATAAAAATGGTTCCGGTGGTTTTACAAAAGGCAAAAATGAATATTATCCTATACCTAACAGGGTTATTGAAGTTGCCAGGGTTTCAGGAAATACTTTAGATCAGAATCCAGGTTATTAATAAATGATTTAAACATGCTGAAATGGAGATAGAAGGCTTTTCTATCTCCATTTTTTTTATTTTTATAATTCCTTGTATTATGATGTGGCAGATTTAAAAACATTTTATTTTATATCTGATTGATGCGGGATAAATTTCAAAGATATATTTTTCTTTCTGTCATTTTTTATTATCATGAACAGCTACTGCAATTTTTGAATCAGCAGTGCCATAATATAAGAACCATTTTGAATTGAAGTACGATAGTCCTTCTAAAAAACATACATTATTTACCTGGCCGGTTATCTCGTATTTTTTTTCAGGCTTAAAAAAATTGTTAGTACTTCTATCTAGTACTCTTGTGGGATCATTTTTATCTAAAAGAATTTGCCCTGCCGAATAAACTCCATCGGGTAAATTTTTATCACCATAAACAACGCTGTTTTTACTGTTATAAATAAATACAATTCCATCTTTGGTGATGATAGCAGGAGGACCCGGCTCAACCAATTCGCTATCAAATTTTTTCTTTCTTGGAGAAAAAAGAATTTTAAAAGCTTCATACTTCTGCAATGAATCAAATTGTTTTTTAGAAGGATCTGTTTCAGGTATCGGTGTCCAGTTAATTAAATTATCAGATGTAGCCATATAAATATTTGATTCTCCCCAAAACATCCAGTATGTTCCCTTTATTTTGGTGGCAACTAATTTGCTTCCATTTCTTTTACAAACTATTGATCCTGATTTTGACCAGTAATTAATAAAAGCCCCATCTGAAGCATTCTTAAATACAGAACCATGTTTTTTCCAGTGAACAAGATCTTTTGAAGTTGCAATAAAAAGTCTTGCTGTGGTGCCGTCATAAGCAGTATAGGTCATGTAATATATTCCTTTGGCATCTTCAACAATTCTTGGGTCTTCGCAGCCGCCTTCCCATTCAAATTTTTTAAATTCGTCATTATCCGGATGCAATACAGGGTTAGTTAATCTTTTAAAATGCAGGCCATCGCTGCTATAAGCTAATCCAATTCTTGAAGTACCGTAAGGCTTACCAATCTTATCCTGTGCCCTGTATAAAAGATATACTTTATTGTTTCTAACAACTGCTGCAGGATTAAAGACATCTTTTTCTTCCCATGCTACTTTCTTTTTTAGTATCGGGTCTGTGAATGTGGTTTTTAATGGAAATAGACATGGATTTATTGAATCCTGCTTAACAAACGGAACTATCATCCATTTTTTTTGTTGTGCACTTGCCTGAAAGGATAAGAAAATAAAAGCGAAATATATATATCCAGTATATAAATAAGCTAAGTGATTTTTAGGAATAAGCATAAACCAATTGTTTTAATAATATGACTAATATACTGCTTCTGAACTTACAGGTATTGTGGAGGAGAAAAGCGGAGGTGATTAGGACTATTATTCCATCATGCTTTCGCAAAAAGCTGGAAAAAGAATATGTTTGGCAGAATAAAAATTTAATAAGGAGAAGATGTAATCTTTTACTTAAGAAACTTTGATGATAATTTTGCATATAACTTTTGTGTGAGCAATCTATAAGTTCTTCCGATAAAGATTATCTTTTCATAAGATTTGTTGGACAGTCAACTTTATTATTTATGTTTTTTCGCTTACTGGGTTGCTTTATTTTACTTTCTTTTTTCGTGATAAATTCCTGCCGTACTAATGTAGAAAAAAATAAAGAATTGCTCTTTTGGTGCTCTAATAATGATAAGGAAATAAAATTTTCTGTTTCTATTACCAATAAATGGAACAAAGCGCATCCTGAGAATCCCATTCACCTGCAGCCAATACCGGAAGGGCAATCCAGTGAAGAAGTAATACTTGCAGCAGTGGTGGGAAATACCGCTCCTGATATTTATGCAAACATGTGGCAGGGTAATGTTGAAATGTATGCCCGTGCAGGCGTATTGGTACCGCTTGATACTTTAAAAGGCTTTTTGCAGTTTATTTCTGAAAGGTGTGATAGTGCTGTAATAAAAGAGATTACCTCTGCCGACGGGCATATTTACCAGGTGCCCTGGAAAGTGAATCCCATCATGACGATCTATAATAAAAGCCTCTTTAAAACCAATAATATTAATGAACTTCCAAAAACGTACAGTGCATATCAAAAGGCCGCAGAACTATTTAAAAACAATAATAAAAATTCAGGCAGGCAAAAACGTTTTGGGTATACTGCTGTAAAAGTAATCTGGTATGAGCGCCTGTTTAATTTTTATCCTTTGTATTTAGCAGCTTCCGGCGGTGCTCCGCTTATTGTTAATAACAAAGCAGCTTTCAACAATAAATATGCAATACAGGTATTTCGTTTTCTGCAAAGTTTATATATCAATGAATATTTTTCCAGAGAAAATACGGCCGCCTCTACGGACCCTTTTGTAGCGCAAACCATCGCAACAAAATGGACAGGACCCTGGGAAATTCAATACTTGAATAAAATACCAGATAGAAATTTTGACTTTGATTATTATGAACAGGTAGTACCTGATGATCATGTTGGTCCTGTATATACCTATGCTGATCCAAAAAATATTGTTATGTTCAACACCTGCACCAATCCGCAGGTTGCATGGAATTTTTTGCAAACACTTATAAGCAAAGAAGGCGATCTTGAATTACTTGAAGTAAGTGCCCAATTGCCCAGACGAAAAGAATTGGATAAAGATGAATTTTATAAAAATTACTTTTTACAAAACCCGATGATGATGAGGTTTGCAAATCAGCTTCCATTTATAAAAGGAATTGATAATTGCGAGGTGATAGTGGAAGTGCTGGATATAATTTCGCAGGAATATGAAGCCTGTGTTGTGTATGGGAAAAAAACACCTGAGAAAGCAATTGCAGATGCGGAAGAAGCAGTGAATGTGCTGTTAGGTAAAAATAAATGAGATTGTATAAAATGTAAAAATGAGTATTGCAATAGAACATATAAATAAAAAACCGCCACGTTTTCATAAGAAAGCATTATTGCCTTATTTGCTAGTATCACCATACCTCATTTTTGTTGTTGTATTTGTTTTGTTTCCTGTATTATTTTGTTTCTTTCTAACTTTTCAAAAATGGAACATCATTGCACCGATGAAATTTATTGGTACTGATAATTATTCACGATTAATACATGATCGATTATTTTGGAAAGCAATTGGCAACACACTTAAATTTTTGTTACTCCATATCCCTTTACAGTTGGTTGTTTCGTTGTTTCTTGCTTATTTGCTAAATCAAAAGATAAGGGCCACACCTTTTTTCAGAGGTGCATTCTTTATGCCTGTAATTGTTTCCGGTGTAGTGGTTACTATTTTATGGCAGCAGTTATTGGGTTATGATTTTGGGCTGATCAATCGGATGTTGATGGGATTGGGTTTTAAAAAAGTAGGATGGCTTGTTGACCCGGATATTGCAATTTATTCTATTGCTGTTATGGCAACCTGGAAAAACGTTGGTTTGTATGTCATTCTCTTTTTAGTTGGGCTGCAAACCGTACCCACACAGTATTACGAGGCTGCTAAGATGGAAGGAGCTACCCGGTGGCAACAATTTTATCATATTACTTTGCCAATGATAAATCCTACTGTTTTTATGGTAGTAATCTTATCAACTATTGGTGGATTTTCTCTTTTTATTGAGCCCTATATCATGACGGGGGGAGGACCTTTAAATACAACACTCTCTGCAGTATTATATATTTATAAACAGGCATTTCAATATTATAACATGGGTTATTCGGCAACTCTTGGATTTTTTTATGCAATAATGATAATGACTGTTGTTATACTTCAGAAAAAATTTATTGAAAAAGAAGTTTAAGATGAAAAAAAGCATTTCAATAAAAAAAATATTGATGTATGTAGCGCTGACAGTTGCAGCATTAACTTTTATTTATCCGTTTATCTGGATGATTGGAGCATCATTAGCTCCAAGATATGAGGTGGGTACAATGACTTTGTGGCCGGCGCATCCTGGTTTTTCGAACTTTAAAACAATGTTCGAAAAAATTCCTATCGGTCGTTCGCTGATTAACAGTTTGCTCGTTGCAGTATTTACCACTTCTCTTGTAATGATAACAGGATCAACTGTAGGATATGCATTGGCTAAAATGCAGTTTAAAGGAAGACAGTTAATCTTTTATGTGATTGTCTTCACCATGTCTCTACCATTTCAGATAACCCTGATCCCAAATTATATCACGATGGTTAATTTGAAATTGGTGGATACCTTTTTGGCATTGGTAATTCCATTTGCAGTAAGTGCTTTCGCTATATTGATGTTCAGGCAGGCCTTTCAAGGTTTGCCGCAGGCATTGATAGATGCTGCAAGGTTGGATGGCTGCAGTGAGATGGGAATTATTTTTAGAATATTATGGCCTAACATTAAACCTACATTGGTAACAATCGCAATCTTATCATTCATCGGTTCGTGGAATGAAGTGTTGTGGCCTTTGATCGTGATAAGGAATGAACATTTAATGACTATGCCACAACTGGTAACCTTATTTTCTGTGGGGGGCAGAGCCGATAGCCAACTCGGAGTAAAGATAGCAGCAGCAGTATTATTAGCACTTCCGGTGATGATTGCATTTTTATTTTTCCAGAAACATTTTATTCAGAGCATGGCATCAACAGGTATGAAGGATTAATGAATGGTACAGTAAATAGAGTAAATACAGTAAATACAGTAAAATCAAAAACTACAAACTAAGCAATGAATGTGATCAAAAGTCCGGTTAAGTTATTTGCTTCCATTAAAGCAGTTATCACATTGTTTTTACACTTATCAGTAAAAGAGCGGTATAAATATATTGTTGATCGTATTGCTTTGTTAAATGAAGATGAAATTAAAGAAGCATTACATAAAGTAAGATCAGATTTTAGTAAAAGGCATCGCAACCTTGAGAAAATATTTTCTGACAATTTTGAAAAGATCAATGAACATTTTCCGGAGGATGTTTCAAATTTTTCTATTCATAGAAAATCATTGCTTGGTGCATATTTTACGAAAGAATATACCATTCAGGCTGCTGCATTATTCAATCCTTCAATAGTTCCGCATCCTGATCAATCCAATTTAAAAAAAGATGAACTAAGGTTTATAATGAGTTTAAGAGCTACTGGCGAGGGGCATATTTCTTCTGTTTGTTTTCAAACAGGAATTGCGAATAAGAACGGCAGTATTACACTAGAAAATGCATCCCCGTATTATACCCGACTTACAAAAAACGAAGAGGCCGGATACGAAAAACAGTTCCTAAAAAAGATCGCTGCTACAATACCCGGCTTGGACATAACGCTGGTTGACACTTTGTCGGAAGACTTTACTGCTACAGATGCAATAAATATTTTAGAAAAAAATGGGGTTACTAAATCTTCAATTGCTCATTTAAAAGAAATATTAGATACAAATTATGAGTTGGAAAATTCGTCACACTTACCGATTAATGAAAAAGTGATCTTCCCTTATTCAAAAGCAGAATGTATGGGAATGGAAGATGTAAGGTTTGTACGGTTTAAAGATGGTGAACATATTTGTTATTACGGAACTTATACGGCCTACAATGGAAAAGATATTAATACACAAATAATCGAGACGACTGATTTTAATATTTTCAAAATAAGAACATTAAATGGTACTGCAATAAGTGATAAAGGGATGGCATTGTTTCCTGAAAAAATAAATGGCAAATATGTAATGACATCACGCCAGGGCGCAGAAAAATTAAGCATTATGTTTTCTGATGATCTTTATCAATGGGACAGCTACAAGCTTTTATTAGAACCTCATTATCCCTGGGAGACAGTACAGATGGGTAATTGCGGCTCTCCGGTTAAAACGGATAAAGGTTGGTTATTGCTTACGCATGGAGTAGGAGCAATGCGTACATATGTCATCAGTGCAATATTGCTCAGTCTGAATGATCCATCCATAATTGTTGGCAGATTGGACAAACCATTTTTGTGGGCAGATGAAGATGAAAGGGAAGGCTATGTCCCTAATGTGGTTTATACATGTGGTTTTATGCGGCATGGAGATCTGCTCATTATTCCTTATGCAGTTTCTGATTATGCAACCCGATTTGCAACTATTGATCTAAATGAGATTCTGAATGAAATGAAACCATTTAATCTATGAGAAAAATAATTTACTTTTTATTTTTTGTTTATATTATCTATGCATTATCGGGATGTAATGAAGTAACAAATAAAGTTATAAATAGAGATCCTGATTCATCATTCGTTAATACAAAACATCTTGATCATTTATATACTCCTATAACCTTTCATGACGGAACAAAAGCCGCAGGCATTTATATTTATTCTGAATATCCCGATTATCATTTAGTGGCCGATAACGATGAAGGATTTACCTGTGTGGATGATGTATCAAGAGCTGCATTAGTTTACCTGAGAAGCAAAAATTTTAAAACAGATACTGCTTTACAAGCAAAAGTTTTTGATCTTCTTCATTTTATTCTAGAAATGCAATCAGGTAATGGTTATTTCTATAATTTTTTATTTCCTGATAATACAATTAATAAAAACGGAAAGACAAGTGTGAATGAAGGGAACTGGTGGAGCTGGCGGACTTTGCAAACGCTTACTGAAGCTGCCCCTGCAATAAAGAGTATAAACCCGAAACTATATGATAGAATTGATTCTTCAATAAAAAAATTAGTAGGAAAAATAAAATCTGATATTATAAATATTACTCGTACAACCAAAAAGGTAAATGGAATTACAGTACCCCAATGGTTGCCCGCAGGCAGCGCCACAGATCAATCGGCAATAATAATTTTGGGATTGATACAATACAATCAAGTAAATAATGATACTGTTATTACATCTTACATAAAAAAACTGGCAGATGGAATTGTTATGATGCAAAAAGGGGATTCAGTAAATTTTCCATACTCCTGTTTTTTAAGCTGGGAAAATGTATGGCATGCATACGGCAATGATCAGGCATATGCATTGTTTAAAGCTGCTGAATTTTTTAAAGATACAATTTACTCACAAAAGGCTTTTGCCGAAGTAGATAATTTTTATCCATGGCTTTTAAAAAATGGACTCAGATCTTCTTTTTATATTAATAAAACCGCAAATAAATTTCAACCTGTAAACGAAAAAAAGTATGCTCAGATTGCTTACGGAATAAGGCCAATGGTATTTGCTGCTGCTGAAGCATATCGATTAACAGAAGACCTGAAGTATGCTGACATGGCAGCCAATTTAGCCGCATGGTTACTAGGGAGTAATGAAGCAAAAATTAAAATGTATGATAAATTATCCGGAAGATGTTATGATGGAATAGTAGCAAAAGATAGTGTGAATCATAATTCAGGTGCTGAGTCTACTATCGAAGCTTTACTTACTTTACAGAGAGTGGAAAATTTTCCTTTAATAAACTCCGCATTAAATAAATATAATTCAAGCTTATATAAATAAATTTTATGGCAGAAGTTACTTTACAAAATATTTCTAAAATTTACGACGACGTTGATAAAAAGCATAGCAGAAAAAAAGCAATTGAGGATATTTCATTTACTGTTCACGATAAAGAATTTTTAGTAATTGTTGGTCCATCCGGTTGCGGTAAATCAACGTTATTGCGGATGATCGCAGGGTTGGAAGATATAAGTGAAGGCACATTGGCAATTGATGGTAAACGGATGAATGAGCTTAGTCCAAGTGAAAGAGATATCGCTATGGTGTTTCAAAATTATGCGTTATATCCTCACATGACTGTGTATGATAACATGGCTTTTGGATTAAAACTCAAAAATTTTAAGAAAAGTGAGATCAAAGAAAGGGTTATGCAAACTGCAAAACTTTTGGAGATAGAGGATGAGCTTTTTAGAAAACCAAAAACATTATCAGGAGGACAAAGGCAACGGGTTGCAATAGGAAGGGCAATTATCCGCAGACCAAAAGTTTTTTTATTTGATGAACCACTGAGTAATCTTGATGCAAAGCTGCGAAGCCAGATGCGTATTGAATTACAAAAGCTTCATCGTGAAATAAATGCAACAATGATCTATGTAACACATGATCAGACGGAGGCAATGACGCTGGGTCACAGGATCGCTGTTTTGAATAAAGGTAAACTCATGCAGCTGGATACGCCTTTAAACTTGTATAATACTCCTAAAAATAAATTCGTAGCCGGATTTATTGGTTCGCCTTCGATGAATTTTCTATCCGGAATTATTCGGTATGAGGAGAATTATTTTTTTATTGATGAGTCAAATGAATGCAAAATTAATTTAGGTCCTTCTATTGCAGCTGGATTGGAAAAATATACCGGCAGGAAAATAACAATTGGTATAAGGCCGGAAGACATTATTATCTCAGAGGATGCAGATACTAAATCAGATTGCAAGTTAAATGTAATGGCTTTTGAAAATATGGGTAATGAGCAGCTTGTCTATCTTTCTTTAGCTGCACAAACTTTAATAGT
>DASYOS010000185.1:0-16526 GCA_036007525.1 Chitinophagaceae bacterium
AAGCTTTATACATTCATCAAAAAAAAATTCATGCGGTGTCTGGATAAGAATTCCTGCGCCATCACCGGTATTATTCTCACAACCGCAAGCACCCCTATGTTCCATGTTCTCTAAAATGGTTAATGCATCCGATACGATTTGATGACTCTTGTTGCTTTTTATGTTGGCAACAAATCCGATACCGCATGAGTCATGCTCAAATTGGGAAGAGTATAAACCTTTTTCTAACATAGCAACCTAAAATTTAAATACTCGATATTGGTTAACATTTAGCTGCGAAATAATAATAAAAAATTATTATTTTAATTCATTATTTACTAAACGACCTTAAATAAAACAGCTAATTGTATCCTTCCGAAATTATCCTTAAACATTCTTAGTAAATAATTAAATATGTACTTATATTACAATCGCCAACTTATGTATTCTTCTTGAAATGTATGCCTGCACTGAGTTTAGATAATTACAATTACGCTCTCCAAACAATTGAAGGCATATTATTTTTTGACAAAAAATTTATTTTTTTATGTTTTATTTTAAATTGCTGACTTACCTTTGACTAAACGCAAAAACAGAAAATATACTTATTTAATGAAGTTTTTTTCCCCCATAATGTATATGTGCACCCCCTGCAACTGCATGTGTTGTTGTCAATAATCTGATTGCTTCTATCACAACCGTTCTGATTTCTTGCCATTTGTTTTCGATTTTTAATAAACCCACATCAACAAAAATTTTATAACATGTTTTCAACGCTAAAAAGTAAAGTTTCTAAGCTAGCAGAGAAGGCACATACATTAAGCATAGATGAGATGCTGAAACATTTGGTTGAAAAGTTTAAAGATGAAGTCATTTTCTCGACCAGCTTTAGTTATGAAGATCAAATAATTACTCACAAAATTCTAAGTGCAGAGCTTCCGATCAAGATTTTTACCCTGGATACCGGAAGGTTATTTCCTGAAACCTATTCTGTATGGAGTGCAACAAATGAAAAATATAAAACGCATATTGAAGCCTATTATCCTGACCATTCTTCAATTGAAAAATTTGTCGCAGAGAAAGGCCCAAATTCATTTTATGCATCCGTTGAAAACAGAAAAGCCTGCTGTTATATTCGAAAAGTTGAACCGTTAAAAAGAGCTTTGAAAGGAAATCAAGTTTGGATAACCGGTCTTCGTGCTGAGCATTCTTCTGACCGCCAGGATATTCCACCGGTTGAATGGGATGAAGCCAATAACATTATTAAATATCATCCATTGCTGAATTGGACTTTTGAAGAAGTAAAAAATTATATACGGAAAAATAAAATATCCTACAATCCCTTGCATGATAAAGGTTTTGTTAGTATAGGGTGTGCTCCGTGTACAAGAGCCATTAAACCGGGTGAAGATTTTCGAGCTGGAAGATGGTGGTGGGAAGATAGTGATAACAAAGAGTGTGGTTTACATGTACACGTTGTAGATTAAAAATTAAATATTAAAAATATTGTGGCATGAATAAATATCATTTAGATTATTTGGGACAACTGGAATCGGAAGCCATTCATATTATGCGTGAAGTGGCGGGTCAGTTTGAGCGTCCTGCTTTACTGTTCTCTGGTGGAAAAGACTCTATCACATTAGTTCACCTGGCCTTAAAAGCATTTCGTCCCGGCAAATTCCCATTCCCTTTAGTGCATATTGATACAGGTCACAATTTTCCGGAAGCATTAGATTTTAGAGATGAGCTGGTTAATAAAATAGGAGAGAAGCTGATTGTAAGAAAAGTAGAAGATACTATTAAAGAAAAAAATCTTACCGAGCAAAAAGGAAAGTTTGCAAGCCGCAACGCCCTGCAAACCTTTACCCTTCTTGATATTATTGAAGAATTTAAGTTTGATGCGCTGATAGGCGGTGCAAGAAGGGATGAAGAAAAAGCCCGGGCTAAGGAAAGAATATTTTCTGTAAGGGATGAGTTTGGTCAATGGAACCCAAAACTTCAAAGACCGGAATTATGGAACACATACAATGGCAAAATTCATAAAGGAGAAAATGTTCGTGCTTTCCCCATTAGTAACTGGACAGAACTAGATGTATGGAATTATATACGCAGCGAAAAGATCGAATTGCCTTCTATTTATTTTTCACATGAAAGAGAAGTGTTGGAGCATGAAGGCCAATTAGTGGCTGTTTCAGAATTTATTAAGCTAGATCAAAGCGATGTGATATTAAAAAAGCAAGTACGCTACAGAACGGTAGGTGATATGACATGCACTGCTGCGGTTGAATCAAATGCAACTGGTATTGATGATATTATTAATGAAATCATTGCCACTAAAACCAGTGAAAGAGGTGAAACAAGAATTGATGATAAGGTATCGGAAGCTGCAATGGAGGATAGAAAAAAGGGCGGATATTTTTAATACAAGTTATAAGTTATACGTGATAAGGCATAAGCTAAAGTTCTTGATTTAACGTAAAACTTACAACGTAAAACTAACAACATACATGGACATCTTAAGATTTATAACAGCAGGAAGTGTTGATGACGGTAAGAGCACGTTGATCGGTCGTTTATTATACGATAGTAAATCTATTTTGATAGACCAGCTGGAGGCGATTGAAAAACAAAGTAAGAATAAAGAGGATGGGGAGATAGATCTGGCATTGCTCACCGATGGTCTTCGTGCAGAAAGAGAGCAGGGCATTACAATTGATGTTGCTTATAAATATTTTTCTACACCCAAACGTAAATTCATTATTGCAGATGCACCTGGGCATATTCAATATACAAGAAATATGGTTACGGGGGCTTCAAACTCAGAGCTTGCAATTATTTTAGTAGATGCAAGAAATGGCGTAGTGGAACAAACACGCCGACATTCTATCATTACTTCTTCTTTGCTTAATATTCCTCATGTGGTGGTTGCCATCAATAAAATGGATTTGGTAAATTATTCGGAAGACGTTTACAATAACATTGTGATTGATTATCAAAAAGTAGCAAAGTCACTTGGCCTTAAAGACATAAAATATATTCCTATCAGCGCATTGAACGGGGATAACATTGTAGATAAATCAGAAAATTTCTTCTGGTACCAAGGCGAATCTTTATTACATTATTTAGAAAATATTGAGCTGGATTCTGATATCAATCTTACTGATGCAAGATTTAGTGTGCAATATGTTATTCGTCCCCAAGTCGCTGAACTGCATGATTACAGGGGTTATGCAGGAAAAATAATCAGTGGCATTTATAAAAAAGGCGACAAAGTAATTGTATTGCCTTCAGGCATAGAAAGCACAATTAAAGAAATTGAAATTGGCGGAAAAGAAATTGATGAAGCAAATGCGCCGCAAAGTGTTGTGCTGCATTTGGAAGATGATGTAGATGTTAGCCGTGGCGATATGATTGTACACAGGGATAATCAACCAACGACAGATCAGGAGTTTGACGCCTTATTATGCTGGATGGGGAATAAACCTTTGGTGCCGGGTAATAAATATTATTTACAGATAAACAGCAAAGTGGTAAGAAGCGTGGTGAAAGAAATTGAATATAAGTTAGATGTAAACACTTTGCAGAAAAATTATTCTGCGGAACAAGCAGAATTAAATGACATAATTAAAGTGAAAATTAAAACAGCCTCTCCTGTTGCATTTGATTCATATAAAAAATTAAGAGAGAATGGCGGGGCAATATTAATTGATGAAACAAGTTGTGTTACGGTTGGAGCTTGTATGATTCAGTAAAAAGTCGTTAAGTCATTAATGATTTTGAGCAAAGAGTAGAGAGGTAATGTATTATTGACTTAATGACTATTGATTTCAATATAAACGCATGAACAATTTTAACAAACCAGAAAATCAAATTAAAGGCAAAGTGATTTTTGCAGGTGCAGGCCCTGGAGATCCAGATCTGATCACTATGAAAGTCGTGCAATGGCTGCAAAAAGCTGATGTTGTATTAACCGACCGGCTGGTGAGCGAAGTGATATTAAAAACATATGTAAATAGAGATGCAAACATTATTTATGTTGGTAAGCAATGCCGTCGGGGCATTTCCACTCCACAGCAAACCATTAATGAATTGATCATTAAATACGCGTTTCAAAATAAATTAGTTGTGCGGTTAAAGGGTGGTGATGTTTCTGTTTTCTCCAATATTATGGATGAGTTGCAAACAGTTGTAATGAATAATATCCCTTATGAAATTGTTCCGGGTGTAACTGCTGCGTTGGGTGCAGCAGCCTATGCTGGAATTCCACTTACTGCCAGGGGTTACGCAACAGCGGTGCGTTTTCTTACTTACTATAAGTATGATGTTGTATCGGATGAATACTGGAATGAATTAGCCAAAACGGATGATACATTGATTTTTTATATGTCCGCAGAAACGTTAGATAAAGTTGTCGAAAAACTTAAAGAAAATAATATTGCAAATGATAAGATGCTGGCTGTTATTGAACAGGCAACAACACCATTTCAAAATGTACATGTCAGTAATTTATATGAGTATGGAACAAATATGAAAGGAAGATCATTTATTTCTCCTACTCTCGTGATCATTGGAAAAGTGGTATCGCTACACAATCAGTTTTCCTGGCTGGCAAATAATAACTGCAGCGATTATTATTTTAAACCCATTACAAGCCCTGTAATTCCTATTGCTGACATTCAAAAAGAAAAGAAACATGTTAGCAGAGCATAAAATAAAAAACTTCCTGGATGTTATAAGCAATTCAAGCAAAGAAGAACTAATATGGATGAATGGATACCTGAATGGTATTGTTTCAACACAAAATGTAAAAGAAGAAATCCCTAAAAAAAGTGGCGTAAATAAAATTACTATTACCTACGGAACAGAAACAGGAAATTCGAAAAAGTTAGCTACTACTTTTGCTGCAAAAGCGAAAAAGCAAGGCATTCATGCAAAAGTGCAAAACCTTGAACAGTACAAGGTAAATGATCTTGCCAAAGAAGAGTATTTTTTAGCCATCATAAGCACACATGGTGATGGCGAACCACCTGCCGCTGCAAAAAAATTTTATGATCATGTACACCGAAATGGGTTTAAACTTGATAAATTAAAGTATAGCGTACTGGCATTAGGAGACACATCATATCCATTATTTTGCAAGGCCGGTGAAGATGTGGATGAGCAACTGAATAAGCTCGGAGGCAATCGCATAACACCTTTGCAAAAGTGTGACCTGGATTTTGAAGAGGCTGCTGAGGAATGGTTTTCAAATATTTCAAGATCATTAAATGGTGATACTAGTATTGCTGCCGTGTCATCTCAAATAATTTCTAAAAAATCATCCGGTAAAAAAAATTATATTGGAAAAATACTAACTCATGTCAATCTTAATGATTGGGGTTCGGCAAAGGAAACGTATCACATAGAAATTGCGGGAGAGGATTTAAATTATCAACCTGGAGATTCTATTGGTATTATTCCCGAAAATGATAAGAAAGTTGTGGAACAAATAATTGCTTTAACAGGTATTGATTCAGAATTTAATATTGATTATAAAGATGAATTAATTTCTGTTTATGATCTCCTCCACAAAAAATTAAATATAATTTACCTGCCTGAAAGGGTGGTGAAACATTATGCCGCAATAGTTCAAAAAGAAGTTCCATTAAAAAGGATTGATTTATTAATGCTCCTGAAAAGTTATCCTGTAACCGATGCCGCTCAATTTTTAGAAGTCGTCAAAATTTTAGAGCCAATCACCCCTCGGTTATACTCCATCGCTTCTTCACCTCAAGCACATTCCGGTGAAGCACATATCACAGTTGCTAAAAATTGGTTTACCGATAATGATGAAATTAAGTATGGGTTAGCTTCTGATTTTTTATCTCAGTTAAACGAAAATGGTGAACTGAAATTTTATGTTCACCCTAACAACCAGTTCCGTTTACCAGAAGAAGATAAAAACATAATTATGATTGGCCCGGGAACAGGTATCGCTCCCTTCCGCTCTTTCATTGCTGAAAGAGATGCAACTGCCGCAACCGGAAAGAGTTGGCTTTTTTTTGGTGACCAACATTTTGCCAGCGATTTTCTTTACCAAACTGAAATACAAAACTGGTTCGAAACAGGTGTACTTACAAAAGTTAACACCGCTTTTTCCAGGGATCAACCTGAAAAAATTTATGTACAACATAAAATGCTTGAGCATGGAGCTGAATTTTTTGAATGGCTGAATGCAGGAAGCTATGTGTATGTATGTGGTGCTAAGGAACCAATGAGTGTTGATGTGGAGCAAACTTTATTACAAATTATAGAACAGTTTGGCGACAGGTCGAAAGCCGAAGCTGAACAATATCTGGACGTTATGAAGGAAGATGGAAGGTATGTTAAGGATGTGTATTAAAAGCCCATCCAAACCTTCCCAAAGGGAAGGCTTATAAATTCAAATAATTCGGAGATTATTTATAAAATGAAAACAAAGTATGGATAATCAGAATAAACAAACATTACAAGTTCCCCCGCCAGCAGGCGGGGACCGGGGGCTTTTATCTCCCATAGAAAAGATCAAAACTGAAAGTAATGGCTTGCGTGGCACTATTAGAGAGAACCTGCATGATGAAATAACAGGAGCTATTCGTGAAGATGATCAGGCTTTGATAAAATTTCATGGCATGTACCAACAGGATGATCGTGACAGGCGTGAAGAAAGAGCTGAAAAAAAACTGGATCGATTGTACAGTTTTATGATTCGGCTTCGATTGCCCGGGGGTTTTTTAACATCAGATCAATGGATAGCTATGCATGAGATTGCGGGTGATAATTCTACTGGCGTAATTAAAATAACAACACGCCAAACCGTTCAGCTGCATGGCATCTTAAAAACAAAAATAAAACCTACCATCAAAGCTTTCAATGCTGCAAAGCTTGATTCTATTGCAACCTGTGGGGACATTAACCGGAATGTATTGTGCAGTGCCCATCCAAAACAATCAACGATTCATTCAGAAATTTTTGCTTATGCTGATAAGATAAGTACGTTGCTAATGCCGAAAACAAGGGCCTGGTACGAAATATGGCTTGATGAAGAAAAAGTATTGGATAAAAAAGAGGAAGAAGATCCGCTGTACCAGGAAAGGTATCTGCCCCGAAAATTTAAAATTGCAATTGCTATTCCTCCAAATAACGATGTAGATGTTTTTGCAAATGACATCGGCTTGATCGCAATTATTGAAAATGATAAACTGCAAGGTTTTAATATAGCTATCGGCGGTGGACTCTCCACTACTCATGGCAATGATGAAACGTATGCCCGGTTAGCAACAGTAATTGGTTTTACAAATAGTGAGGAGAAAACGCTAAAGGCAATTTATGAGATACTGACTGTTCAAAGAGATTATGGAAACCGCAGCGACCGGAAGCTGGCAAGGTTAAAATATACAGTTGACAGGTTAGGCGTGGATTGGTTTAAAGAAGAAGTGGAAAAGCGTGCAGGTTTTAAATTAGAAGAAGCAAAGCCTTATACATTCACCAGCCGAAGCGATTATTATGGATGGGAACAAAATCATGAAGGTTTGTGGTATTATACTGTTTTTGTAGAAAACGGCAGAGTACTGGATGATGAAAAGGTTGCATTAAAGTCAGCATTGCTTCATGTTGCTAAAACAGGCAAGGTAAACTTTCGATTTACAGCAAATCAAAATGTGATCATAAGTGATGTGGATGAAAAAGATAAAGACGCCATAGATGAAATATTAAATCAGTATAAAATTTTTGAACATACTGATTATGCATCTCCCATTCGTAAAAATGCAATGGCGTGTGTGGCATTCCCTACCTGCCCTTTAGCGTTGGCAGAAGCACAACGCTACATGCCTTCGCTGCTTACTAAAATAGAATTGTTGCTTGCAAGGCATCAGCTTAGTGATGAAGAAATTATAATCAGGATGACCGGTTGCCCCAATGGGTGTGCAAGATCATACATCGCGGAAATAGGTTTTGTGGGTACAGGTTTAGGCAAATACAATTTGCATTTGGGAGGAGATCATGAAGGAAAAAGGTTAAATAAAATTTTTAAAAAGAGTTTATGTGAGGAAGAAATTCTATCTGAGCTTGATGGATTGTTTGGTGATTTTAAAAAAGAAAAAAATGACAATGAAAAATTTGGAGATTATTCTTTAAGGAAACATTTCTCAACAATATGATTTAAGGTGGACGGTGGGGACACCAACCATAAGTACAGCCACGATTGTTGTCCCACCAACCGAAAATATTAGAATAGCCTCATTCGCAGTGAAAAATTATTAGAGTGATAGAAAAGGAAGAAGATATAATAATTGATAAAGAAAACAATTTATTTCCGGTTTTTTTAAAGCTGGAAAATCTTCGGCTATTGATTGTAGGTGGCGGAAAAGTTGCATTGGAAAAATTGCAGGCAGTGTTACACAATTCACCTGCTACTCAGATTAAAATGGTGGCTATTGAATTTAGTGAAGCTATACGGCATGCAGCCAAACACCATTTAAATATTGAATTAATCCAAAGGGCATATGAGGTTTTAGATCTTGATAACATAGACCTAATAATAATTGCGGTTAATGATACTTTACAAAGTGAACTGATCCGTAATGATGCCCATGAAAAAGGAAAACTGGTAAATGTTGCTGACAAACCGGAGTTATGTGATTTTTATCTTGGATCAATTGTCAAAAAAGGAAACCTCAAAATTGCTATTTCTACAAATGGTAAATCACCCACCATAGCTAAACGTTTAAAAGAAACTTTTAACGATTTATTGCCGGATGAACTTGACGGAGTGCTGGATAATATGGAGGTGATAAGGAATAAAATGAAAGGCGATTTTGCAACCAAAGTAAATAAGCTGAATAAGATCACCAAAATACTTACATCAAGCAATGGTGTGGAAACATTATCTGCAGAAAAACGTTGGCGCAGGATAGCAACGTATTCAGTTCTAGCTTTTTCTTTAATGCTGTTGGGGCACTTTATATTATCATATATCCCTTTCAACGATTTGAAGAACAGTTTTGTAAGTATGACAAGCAATCTCGACAGGAATTTTTATATTATGGTGATTGCTGGATTTGTGGCACAACTCATAGATGGCGCATTGGGTATGGGTTATGGCGTTACGTGCACAAGTTTTCTTTTGTCAATCGGGGTTAACCTTCCTGCAATAAGTGGAAGTATTCATACAGCAGAAATGTTTTCAAGCGCTGCCTCAGGCTATGGTCATTATAAATTTGGGAACGTAAATAAAAAACTTTTTAAAGCATTGCTGATCCCGGGTGTGCTTGGGGCAATTTTGGGAGCATGGCTATTATCAGAATTTGGTACTACTTACGCTCAATATATGCGCCCCATTCTGGCTTGCTATACCTTTCTTTTAGGGTTAAGAATATTATTGAATGCATTTAAAAAAAACAGGATCGCTAAAAAAGTAAAACGTGTGGGATGGCTTGCAGGTGCCGGTGGATTTTTAGATTCATTTGGTGGTGGTGGATGGGGCCCATTAGTTACCAGCACTCTTATCTCCAAAGGTAGAACACCTAAATATGTTATTGGTACGGTAAGCATCACAGAATTTTTCGTAACACTGGCAAGTGCTTTAACATTTTTTACATTAATTGGTTTAAGCCATTGGCAGGTAATAGTAGGGCTTATCATTGGGGGTGTTGCAGCAGCGCCAATAGCGGTTAGGCTTTCAGGAAAATTACCGGTTAAAACCATGTTCATTGCAGTGGGAGCTTTGGTAATACTTTGGAGTATAAGAATTTTATTAAAATTCTTTGGTGTATTCTAAATATTCAAGTAAATAGGAAACGTGATTAAATATCTTTGCATGAAAATTATTTTCAATGATTACAATAGAAGTTAACAGAACACAGGGGGATTTTGGGTTTGAAGCAAAAGATGCTAATGGACATGTAGTTCGCTTAGATACGAGTGACGAAACCGGTGGAAACAATTTCGGGGTAAGGCCTATGCAATCATTATTAATGGGTTTGGGTGGGTGCAGCGGTATTGATATTGTTTCTATTTTAAAAAAGCAACGTTTAACTGTTGATGAATTTTCAATGAAAATACAGGGTGAAAGAGAAAAAGGAAAAGAACCTTCCTTGTGGGAATCTGTTCATATTGATTTTGAATTAAAAGGAAATATGGATCAGGAAAAAGCCGAAAGAGCTTGTGCTTTATCAATAAATAAATATTGCTCTGTTGCTGAAACGCTGCGGCGTTCGGGCACTAAGATAACATTCTCTGTAATGGTTAATAATTAATAAAAATATTCAAATCGAAATAAATAAGGCTAATTAAGTTAATATAAAAGTTGATTCCAAAAATAAAATTCATGGCGTTACATCCTATTACAAAAGCTATACGAATACAAACAGAGCGTACAGGGGAGAGTGAGCATTCTACTCCATTGTTTTTAACAAGTAGTTTTTGTTTTGATAATGCAGAAGACATGAGGGCAGCATTTGCTGATGAATCGGATGATAATATTTACAGTCGTTTCAGTAATCCTTCTGTAAATGAGTTTGTTGATAAAATGGTTATGTTGGAAGGCGCAGAGGCAGGTGTAGCAACGGCAACGGGTATGAGTGCCGTATTTGCAACATTTATGGCGCTTTTAAAAAAAGGCGATCATCTTTTATCCTGCAATGCAGTTTTTGGAAGTACGCATAACATTATAAAAAAATATTTACCCAATTACGGAATTGAATGCAGTTATGTAAGTGCAGATAAACCCGAAGAGTGGGAAGCGGCTATCCGCCCCAATACCAAAATGATCTATCTGGAAACACCTACCAATCCTGGTCTTGATATTGTTGACCTTGAATTTATCTCTGGGCTTGCAAAAAAACATGATCTTATTTTAAATGTTGATAATTGTTTTGCCACGCCATTAAATCAACGGCCGATAGATTTTGGTGCACACCTTGTTTTGCATTCGGCTACCAAATGGATAGATGGACAGGGAAGAGTATTGGGCGGGGTAATTGTTGGGGATAAAAAATTGATCCAGGACATTTATTTATTTACCCGTAACACCGGCCCCGCCTTATCGCCATTTAATGCATGGGTGTTAAGCAAAAGTTTGGAGACATTGGATGTGCGTATGGAACGGCACGCCAAAAATGCATTGCACATTGCAACTAAATTAGAAAGCCATCCAAAAATATCCTGGCTAAAATATCCATATTTAAAAAGCCATCCACAGTATGATATTGCAATGAAGCAGATGAAAAATGGGGGCGGTATAGTTTGTTTTGAATTGAAAGGCGGTCTGGAGAGCGGTAGAAATTTTTTGAACAATCTGCAAATGTTATCTGTTACTGCTAATTTAGGTGACACAAGAAGTATTGCCTCTCACCCTGCAAGCACCACACATGGCAAACTTACTGAGGAAGAAAGACAGGAAGTAAATATTACTCCCGGACTCATTCGTATTTCTGTCGGGTTAGAATATGCTGCTGATATTTTAAATGATATTTTGCAAGCCTTGGAAAAATGCTGATCATTGTTTTTAGGGAAGAAAAATCTTTTGTTTACCAACTTTAGTTTTCCATAGCATCATCGTTGTGTCACTCACTTGGACGGCATAGCAAAGTGGAACAAATAACTCCAACTGACTAACAAACTTTAAACTAAATTTGAGTAAATAATTGAATTGAAAACACATCACAAAATCATAAATGGTGATAGCAGAAAGCTGACCGGAGTGGCAGACAATACAATCCATTTGACTATAACTTCTCCTCCTTATTGGCAACTAAAAGACTATGGAAGTAAAAATCAAATTGGCTTTGATGATAGCTATGAAAATTACATAAACCACTTAAACCTCGTATGGAAGGAATGTTATAGAGTTCTTCATAATGGTTGCAGACTTTGTATAAATATTGGAGACCAGTTTGCACGTTCGGTTTATTATGGACGTTACAAGGTTATTCCAATTAGAGAAGAAATAATTAAGTTCTGTGAAAATATTGGCTTCGATTATATGGGAGCGATAATTTGGCAAAAAGTAACTACTTCCAATACAACAGGGGGTGGAATACAAATGGGTTCATATCCTTATCCTAGAAATGGAATCTTAAAACTTGACTACGAATTTATTTTAATCTTTAAAAAATTAGGTGATGCACCAAAGCCAACAAAAGAACAAAAAGAATTATCGAAGATGACTCCTGAAGAATGGAATACTTTTTTTGCAGGACACTGGAATTTTACAGGCACAAGACAAAACAATCACATTGCAATGTTTCCTGAAGAACTTCCAAGACGATTAATTAAAATGTTTTCTTTTGTGGGCGAAACAGTTCTTGACCCTTTTTTAGGAAGTGGAACAACATCTCTTGCTGCAAAGAATTTAGACCGCAATTCTGTTGGCTTCGAAATTAATGCAGATTTTATCCCTGTAATTAAAGAGAAACTTGAGTCTGCGCAAACAGATATTAATGGAACAACTTATGAAGCATTTCATCAGAAAGAAATTACAATAGATTTTGAAAGTGAGATACAAAAACTACCATACATTTTTAAAGACCCACACAAACTTGATAAGAAGGTTGATGTAAAGAAACTTCAGTTCGGCTCTAAAATAGATAAAGAAAGTTCCACTCAAAGAGAAGAATTATTCACGGTTAAAGAGGTTATTAATCCTGAAAGAATTCAATTAAATAATGGGCTTATTGTAAAGCTCATTGGAATTAAAGAAGACCCAAAGATCAATGGAAAAGCGACTGAATTTCTTATTCATAAAACAAAAGGTAAACGGGTATTTTTAAAATACGATAACATTAAATATGATAGTCAAAACAATCTATTGTGTTATCTATATCTTGAAAATAGAACTTTTGTGAATGCTCATTTAGTGAAGAGTGGGTTGGTGCAAGTCGATAAAGATATCGACTACAAATACAAAGTAAAATTTTTAACTCTTCAACCTTCTAAATTATGAGTCAACAAGAAGAACTATTAGACCAATTATCTATTAGTCAACGAGGATATATTACAGATTCATATTCAATGTCTATTGGCGAGTTTATGAATATGTATAAAGATAAAGAGCTCGTTGTTAATCCTAAATATCAAAGAGAATTTAGATGGTCTGAACAACAGCAATCGAGATTTATTGAATCCATCTTTTTACAAATTCCATTACCCTCAATATTTATATATCAAGACCAAAAAAAATGGGAGGTGATCGATGGCCTACAAAGATTATCCACAGTTTTTTTATTTACCGGAATATCAGATTTAAAAGACAAAGAAGGACAATTATTACCTCCTTCAACTCTTAAGGATACCAAGACTCTCAAAGCATTGGATTCTATGAAATGGATTGATTTTAATGAAGAACTCCAATTTAACTTTAAGAAAACTAAAATGGAGGTAAAAATTATTAAAGATATTTCTCCAATTAAATCTAAAGCCAAATTTGAATTGTTTCAAAGATTAAATCAAAAGCCTTCTATTTTATCTGGTCAAGAATATAGGAATGCTCTATTTATCATGTACGACGAAATAATCTTTGATTGGCTTAAGGATTTATCTGAGTATCCAAATTTTAAGCAATGTATTTCTGGCTTAGAAGATAGATGGCTGAAAGAGCAATATGACAAAGAATTAATAATGAGACTTTTTGTTTTTCCAATGTATGAGCTTAAATCAAAATTTAAAAAAGTAGATGATTATTTAGATGATTCGATATTTTATTTAGAAGATGATTCCTTATTAAATAAATTGGACAATGGAACATTTAACTTAGAAATTGAAAAGCAAAAATTTAGAAAAACTTTCGATTTATTGTTTCAAGCTAAAGGAACAGAGGTTTTTAAAAGAAGTACAGGAACTAGCGGTCAACAATTTTTAGAATCATACTATGAGGCAATTGCAATTGGATTATATTTTAATATAGATAAATATACGGCAGACGATATTGAACTCATTATTTCCAAAATAGAAGATTTAGAGAATCAAGATGAATTTAAAAAGGCCAGGGGAATAGGAACAAATACAGAAATAAGAATTAAGAAATTAGTCCCATTTAGTAAAACTTATTTTTCGAAAGATGAGCAAGAAAAACAGAAGCTTCTTTGAATTACAAAATAATATAGATTCTGATTTTATTTTGAGAAGAGATGAATTGCAAACTATAAAAGATTTAGTTGATAATAATTTAAAAAAAGCAGAAGGGAAAGTATATGCGAAAAATTTAATTGTTTTTCTATATGCCCATTGGGAAGGATTTATCAAATATTCAAGCGAGTGCTATCTCCAATTTATTTCACATCAAAATTTAAAATATAAGGATTTAAAGTATGGACTCTTAGCAATTAGTCATTTACAAAAATTAAATGATTACATAGAATCAAACGTTGCATTAAAAATTATAGCGCTTGAAGAACTCTTTTCTTGCATGAACCAGAGAGCTGAAATACCGTATAATTATGCGATTGCAACTTACTCAAAACTCAATTCAGAAACTCTACAAGAAATTTGTATGATAATAGGATTAGACGCCGATAAGTATTCATTGAAAAAAGGAATTATTGATGAAAAATTAGTCAGAGTAAGAAATGAAATTGCTCATGGTGAAGTAAAACCAATAAGCCCGGAAGATAGCATTGAAACATATGATTTAGTTTTCCCAATTATGGAGGAATTCAAAAACGATATTGAAAACAGCGTATCCTTAATGAAATATAATATTAATCATGTCAGCTAAACGTTACTCTAAAGAATTTGGTAAGAAAGAAAAAGTTTTAAACTATACAACGCAAACTTACCAGCTATCAAGGCCAAACAAAGTAGGTACTGTTATGGCGTTGATAAGGCAATGCCAACCCAAAACTATCGAAGAATGGCAACAATGGTATTTTGAAAATGCTTTAACTGATGGGAAAACTCCAACAAAAATTACAAAAGAAAGTTTACAGGAATTGGGTGAAAGGCTCTACATAAAGATTAACGAGATTGTTATTCCTGAGTGGACTGAAGCTTTTAATCAACTTACATTACAAGACTGCATAGATTATATTTTTAATCTTACAATCAACAGAACATTCGATGGATTTATCAGAGAGAAATCTGTTATTGAAGATAATCTTGCCAAGGAATTTCCAAATGTAAAATTCGAAGAAAGCGATCCAGAATTAGATCATGCAGGAGACATTGATTATTTGGGATGGGTTGGTGACAAAGCATTTGGTATTCAAATCAAACCTGTAACTATCCAGTCCAACTTTGGAAATTATTCTGCTACGGAAAGAATGAAAGCAAGCTTTATAAACTTTACTAAAAAGTATGGAGGTCAGGTGTATGTTGTGTATAGCGTTGATGATAAAATTAAGAACGTAGAAGTAATTGCTCAGATTGCAGCAGAGGTTGAAGTGCTTTTAAAATAGTATTCCTCATGCCGTGGTTCGTGTCCCCCACGAACCAGATTTGCTGTCTTGCCATTGTTGATGTTGTGACCAACAACCTTTCCTACAGTAAAAGCTTACCCAAATAATCGGCTAGTACAAAGTGAGTGAGCCTTCGGGAAGCTCAGGGTAAACTCCAGGACGATGCTATGAAAATTATCTCTTAGTAAACAAAACTTTACCTAAGTATCACAAATAGAGTAAGGTTGTGGGGAAAAATATGTATCGCAACGTAGGGTTTTATACCAAATACCCAAATGCATTATCACCCGATTTTAGCTCAGTAAAATTTACATTATAGGTATTCATATTAGATAACATGCGGTAATAATCTTCTTTCGTTCTTAACTCAATACCAACCAATGCAGGGCCAGACTCTTTATTATGTTTTTGAACATATTCAAACCTTGTAATATCATCAGATGATCCTAGTACATGATTCACGAAATCTTTAAGCGCACCCGGTCGCTGCGCAAAGCGAATGAGAAAATAATGTTTTAATCCTTCATATTGTAAGGAACGTTCTTTAATTTCCTGCATCCTGTCAATATCATTATTACTGCCGCTTACAATACAAACAACATTCTTGCCTTTTATTTGTGTTGCATAATCATCTAATGCAGCAATTGATAAAACGCCTGCGGGTTCTACCACCATTGCATCTTCGTTATATAATTTTAAAATGGCAGAACAAATCTTTCCTTCGGGAACCAGGTGCATATCAGATAAAACTTCTTTGCAAATGGAAAAGGTTAAGTTACCCACCCGTTGTACAGATGCGCCATCAACAAACCGCTCAATAGTTGGGAGAGTAATGGGTTCCCCGGCTTCCAGTGCTGCTTTCATAGAAGGTGCACCTTCCGGCTCCACACCAATGATCTTTGTTTGAGGAGAAAAAGTTTTAAAATAATTACCTACACCTGCACACAATCCACCGCCACCAACAGGAACAAATAAATAATCTATTTCTGATAAATCTTCTAAAATTTCTACGCCTACAGTTCCCTGCCCTTCAATTATTTTATAATCATCAAAAGGATGAACAAAGGTCATCCCGTTTTCTTCAGTGAATTGTTGTGCAGCAATAGCACATTCATCATAAGAATCGCCCGTTAA
>DASYOS010000186.1:0-2060 GCA_036007525.1 Chitinophagaceae bacterium
AAACAACCGCTCATGAAATTCTCAATGCAATACATCCGCACCCAACTATGAGTGAAGGTTTAAAAGAAGCTACTGCCGTTGCATATGGTGAAGCGACAGATGTTTAATTTTTTTAAAAAATTATTTATAAAAGGAGTACAATGGTTTAACATGTACTTTTTTTATTTTGGGCCGGACTGCAGAAATAATAAAACTTTACTTGCGCCCGCCCCCCCGAGCACTCGCAGGGCTGTTGCATTCTAAAAAGGTATAACTTTGCATAACAAAATTATAATTATGGAGAGACCTAAAAGCATCATTGATTTTTTTGCCAAAATACCCGATCACCGCAGAGGAGCGGGACAGCGCCATGAGCAAACATTTATTTTATTGATAACGCTAATGAGTACGATGAGTAAATGTTACGGGTACCGGGCTATCGGTGATTTTATCAAACGTAATAGAGCTGCTTTGTTAGAACACTTCAAACCTAAAAAGAACAGGTTGCCAAGCTTTGACACTGTCAGGCGGGTTCTTCAAGGCATCGATTTTTCTTTGTTAAGCAAACAATTTCATCAATGGGCTGTACAATATGTTTGCATTTCAGACCAGGAATGGATCAGCATTGACGGAAAGCGGATTGGTGGAACAACTACGAACAGCAATAACAGTAATCAGCACTTTATCAATCTTGTCAGTTTGTATTGTTCAAAACAAAAATTAGTAATAGGCAATGCCTTGGTTAGTAATTCTAAAGAGAGCGAAATACCTGTTGTAAAGCAACTGATAGAAGCGCTGGATATAAAAGGTGTAACCTTAACCCTTGATGCACTTCATTGCCAAAAAAAACTACAGAAGTAATTATCAACAGCGGCAATGATTATGTGATAGGTGTAAAAATGAACCAAAAGAAGCTGCATGAACAAATCGGACACATTACCAGTAGTAATGAGCCAATCAGCAGTTCTTATACTGAAATGGAAATAAACCGTGGGCGTACGGAATTAAGACGGGTGTCTGTCAGCGATTGTATAGAAACGATAAGTGAAGAATGGGTTGGGTTGAAACAGCTTGTAAATGTGCATCGTATTGTAAAAGACAAAGGCAGGACAAGAGAAGAGTTTGCTTATTTTATTAGCAGTAGACAATCAAATGCATTTTTCTATTCACAGGGAATAAGGTTGCATTGGGAAATAGAAAACAGCCTGCATTATGTGAAAGATGTAACATTTGAAGAAGATGCCTCAAAAATACGGACAAGCAATGCACCTCAAAATATATCAACTATTAAGAACATTGCCATAAATATTTTAAGGAAGAATGAATATGAGAATATGGCGCAGGCAATGAGATTGGTTTCTAATGATATTTGCTTAATCAAAAATATGATCACTTAGAATGCAACAGCCCTGCGAGCACTCGGGGTGGGTTGCACTCGTGTACTTCACGTTATTGTGAGGCGTTGCGAAGAATGAAGCAAAACAACCTGGGAGCGTATTTTAGCTTTATGGGTACATGAAATCAGATTGCTTCGCAGGTCTAAGAATGACGTCTTTTTGACCGAATTGAGAGATTTTTTTAAGTTGAGACAATACAACCCCCTTCATCTTGATAGTTCAAGATGCAAAGGGTTGAAAAGAACTAAAAAATAAATGCAAACTCTGATGAATGAAACAGATTTTAAAAAGCTAAGAAACAGGGTCGATACTTATAAGTATTCGCCACTAATATTTTTTTCTTTGTTCATCAGTCCTAAACTCGCAAACGGGTTCTATGACACCAAGAGATCGAACAGGTTGTGTAGTTTGCATTTAAGGAACAAAGTTAATAAAAACGTCATTCATATTTTTTTCTTGCCCCAAGATGGGTACTTATAATGACGAAGCGACAACAGAACGTACAAGAGTGCGACGCAACAGGGGATGAATAGAATTACAATAGCTGGTAACAAAAATTACACACAAAAACATAACAACCAAATTTTAAAACTTCTTACATGCTTAAAAATTTTTTCAAAATAGTTGTACGCAATTTGTGGCGCTATAAAGCTTATACCCTTATTAATATTTTCGGAATGAGCA
>DASYOS010000187.1:0-4236 GCA_036007525.1 Chitinophagaceae bacterium
TCAGAATGGTAAAAAGGTAATGCGGGAAAGGAATTTTTATCCCGGGTATATAATGATAGAGGTGGAAAGTGGAAAGCTTTCTGATGAAATGGTTCAACACCTTAGCAACATAAGTAACGTTATGCATTTTTTAACCGATGGCAAAGGTTCAAAAGGACAAATTATTTCTCTTCGCAGGGCTGAAGTAAATAAAATGCTTGGTAAGGCAGATGAAATGGCAGATGCAAGTGGTATTAAAATGAGCGAGCCATTTATCGTTGGCGAAACCATTAAAATTATTGATGGGCCATTCAACGATTTTAATGGTGTTATTGAAGAAGTGAATGATGAGAAAAAGAAATTAAAGGTTCAGGTTAAAATATTTGGCAGGGCTACTCCTGTGGAATTAAATTATATGCAAATAGAAAAATTAGGGTAATGAAGGCAATCCCTTCACTTTTTTAAAAGGTATACATGAGAAAGTTAGTATTGTTAGTTACCGTTGTTGCATTTACATTTTCTTTAGAACTCAAATGAAGCCCTGCTGGTAAACAGTAGCTTTTTATTTATAGGGTTTATTCTTCTTTTTGTTTTACCAATAAATACCATTCATTTTCCAGTTGCAGGTATCCGATATCATAGCAAAAAAAGTATACATCTCCTTTTTTATTTGTGTATGTATGGGTAAAGTATTTAAACTGAAAGCCTTTTTGCAATAGTTTATTTTTGTTGGTTTTAGCAATTCCTTCACCATCATTAAAGAGGCTTTCCAAAATGCGCCGGTTCTTCCCTAATGCGTTATTAATGTTCCTCACCAAATTGATTGTGCTCGATTTTAATTGATTGTTATAGTTATTTCTGCAATAATCATCACAAAATTTCTTATCCGTCCGTCCCTTTACCGGTTTATTGCAGTTAAGGCAAAGCCTGGGTTTAATTTCTGCTGTCATGCTGATTGGTATTGATTTCTACAAGAAAGATACAACAGATTATTTACATGTACAAGCGTTTACAAACGGTTATATACAACTATAAACGCTTAAAATACGAGTACGGCTTTTTGGCAACCCCATCTTTGCACTGTTGATGAAATAAATTGTCAACTGAAATAAAAAACATTTTAAAACCGCTCATTTAAAAAAAGCATGGGCACAAATCAAAAGTTATGTACGCATTAAAAAACAAGGTTCAATTGATTGGAAATTTGGGTAACGCACCTGAAGTAAGAAACACGGAAAGTGGAAAAAAGCTTGTACGCTTTTCAGTAGCTACTAACGAAAGCTATCGCAATGCGAAAGGCGAAAAAATTACAGAAACACAATGGCACAATTTAATTGCCTGGGGTAAAGTTGCAGATATTGCAGAAAAATATCTAGCCAAAGGTACTGAGGTTGCTATTGAAGGTAAATTAATAACCCGCAATTACACAGGCAAAGACGGCAATAAGAAGTATGTTACCGAAATTCAGGTAAACGAATTACTGTTGTTAGGTAGCAAAGCAACTGCTTAGATTCTAGCCACGAGTTACTCTAGATGCAATAAATCAAACTTATGTAATTCGTGGCTATTTTTATTAATTGTTTATTTGTAATAATTCATATGATAAGTGGTAGAATAAACTAAAGTATGTGGTAAATATTAATTCCATAGAGCGAAATGATGTTTTCGACCTTGCTTATCGCTTCGTAACAGAAACAAGTGAGAATATATTTCTTACCGGAAAAGCTGGAACAGGCAAAACAACATTTCTTAAATATTTAAAAGAAAATTGTTCTAAGGCCATTGTTGTTGTTGCGCCAACGGGAGTTGCGGCAATAAATGCCGGCGGGATTACATTGCATAGTTTATTTCAATTGCCTTTTCATCCATTTTTACCAACCAAAAATAATAGGGATGAACTGTTGGCAAAAATCAGGTTTAATAAACAGCGGCAGCAATTGCTACGTAAAATGGAGTTGTTGGTTATTGATGAAATAAGTATGGTACGATGTGACACCATGGATGCCATCGATACCATTTTAAAATCTGTACGGAGAAATTACAACACACCTTTTGGGGGTGTACAGTTATTGAGTATCGGTGATCTGCATCAATTACCTCCCGTTACTCAACGCCACGAGTGGAGTATCTTACAGGACTATTATTCTTCGCCTTTCTTCTTTGACAGCGCTATTATCAAAGAACAAATGCCACTATTAATAGAACTGGATAAAATTTATCGTCAAAAAGAAGATTCATTTGTTGCACTATTAAATAAAGTTCGCAACAATAATATGAACGCAAACGATTTTGAAGATCTGCATCTTCGCTATGATCCATCATTCCGTCCATCCATTGAAGAAAAATATATTACGCTAACTTCTCACAACAACCAGGCAGATCAAATTAATCACCGTGAATTACAAAAATTATTATCACCGTCCTATAGTTATGACGCGATCATCGAAAATGATTTTCCGGAAAACATGTATCCAGCCGAAGGTTCTTTAGTTTTAAAAGTGGGAGCCCAGGTAATATTTTTGAAAAATGATGCTATGCAGAAAAGATATTTTAATGGAAAAATAGGAGTGGTTAAATCTTTAGAGAAAGAAAAAATAATTATAGAGTGCGATGGAATAGATATTTCTGTTGCCCAGGAAACATGGGAAAATTCCAGGTATGTATTAAACAGGGATGATGGCAAATTGCAGCAGGAAACCATCGGTACTTTTACGCAATTCCCTTTGCGCCTGGCCTGGGCAATTACCATTCACAAAAGCCAGGGCCTTACATTCGATAAGGTAATGATAGATGCCGCCGGATCTTTTAGCAGCGGGCAGGTATATGTAGCATTAAGCCGTTGTACAAGCCTTAGTGGAATTGTCCTTTTATCAAAAATTCCTTCCGCAGCAATACATAGTAATGATAATGTAGTTAAAGGTCATCAGGCTTTAACGCACAAAGGCTCACTGGCTGAAAGGTTTGCCGGTGCAAGGCAAATTTTTACACAGCAATTGTTGGAAGATATTTTTTCATTTAAAGAAACATCTTCTCTGATTGATGTTTTGCATTTTCAAATAAATGAAAACCGTGATAAATTAAACACTGAATCAGTTGAATGGATTGTGAACTTAAAAAATAATTTTTCAGCAGATAAAAATATTGGTCTAAAATTTATCGGCAGAGTTGAAGAGCTGATGAAAGAAGAATCTGTGATTGAAAATAATAAAGCCTTGCAAAAAAGAATAAATGATGCCGCAGAACACTTTGAGCCAAAGTTTGCTGCACATCAACTGTACATTCAAGATCATCCTTTAATTACCGAACACAAGGAAGTAGCAACTATTATTAATGAAGCCTTATCACAATTATTATTGACTCTTCATCTTTCCAATTATTTTCTGCAATATTGTAAACAACCATTTTCTGTCACTACTTTTTTACAGTACAAATTAAAATATTTCCAACCTCGTTTTAATATAACGTGTTATGCAAGTGGTAAAAAACAGTCTCTTTCAGATATTCCCAATGCTGAACTCTACAATACACTTAAACGCTGGAGAGATTCGGTTTGTGAAGAAACGAATATGCCCATTTACATGGTGGCTAATCAGGCAACTTTAAAAGAAATTGCCACTTATCTGCCCTTGACTAAAAAAGATTTACTATTGATAAGTGGTTTTGGAAAAGCTAAAGTCGATAAATATGGCGATGATATTTTGTCTGCTGTAGAAAGCTATTGCAGCATGTATAATATTGAAACCAATATGACTACTAAAGCTCTTAATCCCAAGAAAGAGCGAAAAGAAAAAAGCAATGACGTAAAAACGGATACAAAAACAGTTTCTTTTAATTTATTTAAACAAGGAAAATCCGTGAGTGAAATTGCTAAGGAAAGAAATTTTACTGTTGGCACTATACAAGGCCATCTTGCATGGTTTGTAGGCAACGGAGAAATTAATGTAAATGCGATAGTTCCCTTACAAAAGCAGAAACTCATAAAAGAAGCTGTAAAAATGCATGGCGCGTTAAGCCCTAAAACTTTAATTGAGAATTTGCCAAATGATATAAGTTATGGTGAAATTAGACTGATGTTAGCATCAAAAGAGGTGAATTAAATAGGTTCAATAATACTTTAAAAAACTTCTTGCCAAAATAAATTATTTCCTTACCTTTGCCCTCCCAAAAAAGTTCTATATATTATTGAATTGGGAGTGTCGCCAAAAGCGCCACGCTAACACCAAAAAAGTAAACATGGCAAAAGAAATCACAGGCTTT
>DASYOS010000188.1:0-5154 GCA_036007525.1 Chitinophagaceae bacterium
GTTATTAGTTGTGTACCATAAACCGCCTGTTGCATATGCAACATAAAACTCTGTAGGGTCAGCAGGGTTTACGTCTATATCAACCACACGGCCGCTCATTGTACTCGGACCAATATTGCGGAACTTTACATCTTTTAAAACTGACTTATCGGCTAACAACTTTCTTTTTTTAAGACCGTTTAATCTTTCATCAGCCGTGCTTGCGCTTATTTGTGCAGTAGAAAATAAAAAGGTTAAAGTTGTTACAAAGGTTAGGGGTAGCAGTAAAAAAAGCTTTCTCATTTTAGTAAATTTGGTATAACAAATCATATTAATTTTTTTTATGAATAACAGGTGGCTAAAAATACAAAAGTTAACATTCATTTTTATCCTAATGAATTTCTTTTTTAATAATGCAATTGCACAATATAAATCCTTTGATCTTACAATTAACCGGGATACAATAAATGCAATTGATAAAAAAGATATGAAGCAGGGAAAGTGGATAGTAAAAGTGGCGGAGTTAAGGGGCGAACCGGGATATGAAGAAGAAGGTATTTTTAAAAATAATAAAAAAGAAGGTGTATGGAGAAGGTACAATACAAACGGTGATTTAATTGCAATGGAAAATTATAAATATGGTGGTAAAGATGGGGTACAACAATATTTTACTATGATGGGCGACCTGGGAAGAGAGGAAAGTTGGAGAGCCTACAATCCAGATGCTCCATATGACACCATACCCATTTATGGAACAGCAAGCAATGAGATAATAGACTATAAAATTGTAAAGGCAGAGCAATACAGTGTAAAACATGGCACGTGGAAGTTTTATGATCCCGCAACAGGACGACTTACTAAAAGTGAAACATACGACCGTGGTTTTTTACCAAGAGAAATTGAAACTAACGCAACTGTTGCTGCAAATGATAAAACCAAAAAGGTTAAGCCTAAAGAAGTACTTGAGTTTGAAAAGAAAAACAGCAAGAAAAAGAAAGTAAAGTTACGGGATGGCCGAACTCACTAATGCTTTAGTTTATTTTTGTCAAAGAATTTTTTAAAGAAGAGAAGCTGAAAATGCACCGAATATCCCCAATAATCCCAGTTATGTTTGCCAGGCCTTTCAGTATATTCATGAGGGATTTTTAAACTAAGCAGTTTTTGATGAAGTCTTCTGTTTCCTGCAATAAAAATATCATCTATTCCATCATCGATGATAAGAGCTAAGGAATCTGCGATTTTGGTTTCTACTAAATTAAGTACCGAATAATTTTTCCAGTTAGCTGCAAAATGTAGAGTATCTCCCAACAACTTAGTGATACCATATTTACTTTTTACTTCATCCATATCAACTACCCCACTCATACTGCCAGCGGCTGAAAATATTTCACTATGCTTCCATGCAATAAACATGGCGCCATGCCCTCCCATGCTTAATCCTGTTATTGCCCGGTGATCTCTATCTGCAATAGTTCTGTAAGCTGAGTCAATATAACGCGGCACTTCCTTTGAAATAAATGTTTCATACTTAATATTTGTATTTATAGGACTATCAAAATACCAACTTGCGTCTCCCTCAGGACATACAATTAACATCCCATATTCATCAGCATAATTTTTTAATTCAGGAACCCTTACTATCCAGTTAGCATACCAGCCGGCATACCCATGTAATAAATAGACAGTAGGGAATCGTAATTTATTTTTTCCGTGTAATGCAGGTTTTATTACAACACACTTTATTTTTTTTTGCATACTGTTACTAAAAACAACAACCGTATCTACATCCGCAGCATTTGCAAATGGTGCAAAAGAAAAAAGCAAAAAAGCGGAAATAAGAAAAGTTTTCTTCATTGCCAAACTAATTTAATTATATAAGTTACAAAAAAGGCAATACTATTTCGTTTGTTTTTGCATAGGGTTAACGCCGATACTTTGCCCACGGCCTGTTTGGCGTGCCTTATACAATTGAAATTTACTTGGCAAATCTATTGTCGGCCATACATTATTGCTTTCATCAATATCAGCCGTTTCTCTTAAAGGATCTAACCTGATGCCACTTACTTCTTTATCTTTTAAAAATACCCTCGTTACTTTACTTTCATTTTTCCGCCATATCTGTGCAGGAATGCGGTCAATTTCTTTGGACCCATCTTTGAACGTCCATTCAATTATCAACGGCATAACCAGCCCGCCTTTATTAGTAAAATGAAGTTCATAAAAATTTTTGTTAGCAGCTAAAGTTGCTTTCAACGTATTATCTAAAGAGTCTGCAAACAGAACGTTTGTTATTTCTATTGGCAAAGTGTCAACCACTGCAAAACCTCTTGCATAATTATAATAAAAATCTCTTAAAGATGTATCAGCATCTACAGCATACACAATGCTTTTATCCTGCCTGTTTCGTATTTTAGAGATATCGTCAAAAGTGTTTATTTGCGGCCTGGCTACACGCTGCTTAATTTTTGTTTCAATTCGCTTTGGATTATTTACCAGGTCGGCCTTAAACCATTTTACAGAATCCAAAGAAATATCGCAGGGTTCAATTCCATAAAACCATCCTCTCCAAAACCAATCAAGATCTTCTGCACTGGCATCTTCCATTGTTTTAAAAAAATCTGCAGGTGTAGGATGCTTAAACGCCCATCGTTTTGCATATTCTTTAAAAGCATAATCAAATAAGTTACGGCCCATAATGGTTTCACGCAAAATATTTAACCCCGTAGTTGGCTTACTGTAAGCATTGGGGCCAAACTGGATGATATTTTCACTATTGGTCATAATTGGCTCCAATTGTTCTTTTGGCAACTTCATATAATCTGTGATCTTGTAAGCCGGGCCTCTGCCAACGGGAAACTTATTATCCCACAATTCTTCAGTTAGATATTCGCAAAAAGTATTCAGCCCTTCATCCATCCATGTCCACTGGCGCTCATCACTATTAACAATCATAGGGAAAAAGTTATGCCCTACTTCATGTATAACAACACCCAGCATCCCATACTTTGTTGCTTCACTGTAAGTGCCATCTTTTTCTGCACGCCCATAATTAAAACAGATCATGGGATATTCCATACCATTTGCTGCTTCTACACTTTGCGCAACCGGATAAGGAAAAGGGAAAGTAAATTTTGAATAAGATTTTACAGTATGCGCTACTGCTTTGGTAGAAAATTTTTTATAAAGAGGATAAGCTTCCTTTCCATAAAAGCTCATGCACATTATTTTTTTCCCTTCTACATAAGTTGGCATAGCATCCCAAACAAATTTTCTGGAAGAGCCCCATGCAAAATCACGTACCATGTCTGCTTTAAAAATCCATGTTTTCTTTTGAGAAGATTTACTTACCTCTCTTGCTTTAGCTTCATCAAGTGTTACAATTTCCAAAGGCTGTGCTGATGTTTGTGCCTTTTGCCATCGTGCAAATTGAGGAGTGGTAAGTACTTGCTGATAATTTTGACATTCGCCGGTAGCTGCTACTACATGATCTGAAGGAACAGTAAGTTGTACTTTATAATTACCAAACGTTAGGGCAAATTCCCCCGAACCAGCAAACTGATGATTTTGCCATCCCTGAAAGTCGGAGTAAACACAAAGCCGCGGAAACCATTGCGTCATTGTAAAAAGATGATTTCCATCTTCAGGGAAGAACTCATAACCACCCCTGCCGCCATATTTAATCCTATTGATAATATTATAATACCAATCTATTTTAAAAATAAATTTTTGGCCAGGTTTTAATGGCTGAGGTAATTCAATACGCATCATAGTTTTATTGATGGTATAATTTAAATCTTTACCAGCAGCATCTGCAACTTTTAAAATCACATCACCATATTCTTTGTCTAGTTGTCCGCCAAAATTTTGCAGATCAACATCCGTCATAACCTTTTGCATGCGGCTGCTATTTTTGTAGCCGGAGTTATTAACTGAGCTATGTTCATTTTCATCCAGTTGTAGCCATAAATAGGTTAAAACATCAGGAGAGTTATTATAATAAGTTAGCGTTTCCTTTCCGTTGAGTCTTAAATTTTGCTCATCAAGTTCTGCAACTATATCATAATCGCATCGCTGTTGCCAATATTTGGGGCCGGGTGCGCCACTTGCAGTTCGATATTCATTTGGTGTTGGCAAAATAGTTCCCAACTGTTCAAATTTGTTTCCATGATTGGAGGTTGGGTTATTCTTAATATCCTGTGCGATGAGAAATCCGCAAGCCAATAGTTGCAGGAAGCAGACTAAAAAAATTCTTTTCATATACTATGTTGTTTAAGAAGATATCAATCATTAATTAACCAGGCCATCTTTCTATTGCCATTTTCAAAGCTACTGCAAAAGCAATTACCGAAAGTGAAAGCACCCATAGTTTTCGTGAAAGCTTTAAAATGCTTATTACAAGATAACTGATCACTAAGATTATTGTTACAATCATCATTTGTCCCACTTCTAACCCAATATTAAAGCTTAATAAAGGCAATGCAATTTTTTGATCTCTTGCAAGCATAAACCTTATGCTATTGGCGAATCCCATACCGTGTATCAAACCAAAAAGCAAGGCAAAAAAATAATTTATCCGTAAAGATTCCCGGCTAAAATCTTTTAAAAAAATATTAAACAATGCTGTAAATATGATGGTACATGGTATTAAAAACTCAACCCATTTATCGCTAAAACGAATAATGTCATAACTACTTAGAGCCAGCGTTAAAGAATGCCCCACAGTAAAAGCTGTGATCAGGATCAATACCTTTTTCCAATCTTTCAAGATATAAATGGCAGCAAGTGTTGCTATAAATAAAATATGATCTAAGGCGTCCCAACTGATTATGTGCTGCCAACCCAAATCAAAATAAAACCTGATATCCTCCATATTATTCACAAATAGTTTTGAAAATAAAGCAGACTTTTGTATTTGCAAAATAAAAAGTACAAATGGGAATTTCTTTACATAAATGGCTGTTTGTTTTTTTCTTTCTTATCGCTTCATCCGCCTTTGTACCTAAAAAATATTTTCACCCATATTTTGTTACTGTAACAGAAATTCAACATAATCCAAAAGAAAAAACTTTAGAGATAAGCTGCAAAATTTTTACTGATGATTTTGAAAAAACTTTACGCAGTAATTATAATACAAATGTTGATCTGCTCAATTCAAAGGATAAATCTAAAATGGAT
>DASYOS010000189.1:0-4185 GCA_036007525.1 Chitinophagaceae bacterium
GGCCTTACCAAATGATTTCATTTTTTGAATATGGTAAATCCCTTTTTCTGTAGAGATCATGCCAGCATCAACAGGCTTGCCATCAACAATTGCCCATAGCTGGTATTGCTTACCATCAGGCGTTTGTGGAAGATTTGTAGGGTCAACATAAACATCACCTGTATTTTTCATCCAAAATATTTTTGCCAAAGCATTAGGTGATTTTTCAGTACCATTTAAAACAACAGGTTGTGCATATTTATCAGTCATCACATCCATATCTTTATTCATTGCATCAGCAAGTTGTTGTTGCTTTTGTAATTGCTGCTGTGCTATCTGTAGATCTTTAGAAGTGTTTTGATAATTATTATAAAAATAATAGTTGAGTATCAAACTCCCGATAAGTAATGCAATACTTGCAGCAACTGCCCATTTAAAATAAGATGGGATTGAATACACTGCAGCACTCTCAGATTTTTCAGGAGTTTTTATAACTGAAAAAGGTTCCTGTTGTATGCGGGAAAATATTTTATCTTTTACTGAATCATCAGGCTGAATTTTAGACAGTATTTTTTCTTTTAGTGTATCATCAGGTTGTATAGCTTCTGCCGAAGCATATGCTTCCATTATATTCTGCAACTCTACAATTTCATTTTTAACTTCAGGATATTGTTCTGCCCATTGCTCTACCTGCAGCGTTTCTTCTTCTGAAGTTAAACCTGTAATGTATAGTTCAAGTAAACCTGATGATATAATGTCTTTTAATTCCACTTATTTATCTTGTAATACTTTTCTTAATTCTAAAATAGCAGCACGCATTCGGGTTTTTACGGTACCCAATGGTATGCCCAATTGTTTCGAAATTTCATCTTGTGTAAATCCTCCAAAATAAGCAAGATCTATTATCAGTTTTTGGTCGTTTTTAAGAAGGGTTAATTGCTTTCTTATCCCCATAGCATCAAACTTATCCGCAGCGTTTGTAGTATCGGTAAAATTACTTACGGAGTTCTCATCACTATGGATTTTACTTTGCTTTTTATACCCTTTACTACGCAATGTATCAATGGTAAGATTTCTGGTAAGGTTTATCATCCAGGTAAACAAGCGCCCTTTTGTACTATCATAGTTAGAAAAGTTATTCCAGATCTTTACAAAAGTTTCCTGTAAAATATCTTCAGCAAGTTCCTTATCATTCACCATTTTATAAATGAGTCCGAAAAGTGCTCCGGAATAGTTATCATACAAATAAGAAAATGCATGCTGATCCTGTTGCTGTAAGGCAAAAATCAATTCTTCCTCGTTATATTTCTTTACTACTTCCAAATGAAATCTTAATTAATTAGAGCTTGGTATTTTTTAAAATAAGGTTTAAAGATATATTTTTTAGCCTGATGTTTAGAATTATGGATAATTATTGTTTTTAAAAAAACTGATTTATTAAATTTGTATTTTAAAATAAAAGATGAGTGATAAAGTTGAGATAAGAGAAATCAGGCAAAGTGATAATGAAATACTTGCATCTATTGTAAGAGATTCACATACTGAATTTAATGCAGTAAAGCCGGGAACTGCTTTTTATGATGATGCAACCGATCATTTATATGAAGCGTTTCTACAGGAAAAGTCAAAATATTTTGTTGTAGAAATAGGTGGTAAAGTTGCAGGAGGAGCAGGTATTTATCCCACAAAGGGTTTAGCAGCAGATACCTGCGAACTGGTTAAAATGTATTTGTCTAAATCTGCAAGAGGAAAAGGGTTGGGGAAAACATTATTGCAAAAATGTAGTGATGAAGCCAAACAGCAAGGCTATAAGAAAATGTACCTTGAAAGCATGCCTGAATTGAAATTAGCTATTCCTATGTATGAAAAATTTGGTTTTTCATTTCTAAAAGGTCCGAAGGGAAACAGCGGACATACGGGATGCGACGTATGGATGATGAAAGAATTATGATACCAAAGCCACCTCATACACCGGGCTAAAAAGGTATATTTTTTTGGTACTTACTTCCATACACTTAAACCGTTTTCTTATCTTCTCGCCCTTCTTAAAAATACCACCGCCGGGAACTTTAAACAGGCTTCCCAAAGGCAACGCTTCTACAAAAAAATAGCCTTCTTTTTTAATGTCATACTTTTTTAATTCCCTTGTTAAATGCGGGTCAGCACAGGTAGAAGCTGCGGGATTTTTCAAGGTATCGGTTAATAATTTTTGTATTTCAGCAGGAAATATTTTTTTTGGAATAAACTCACTTAATATTTTACCGTACTCATCCTTCCATTGTTTTCCATGTGCCTGTATTTTATGCCCGTACTTTTCATGCGCAAGTAAATGTGCAAGCTCATGTAATAAAGTAATTAAAAAAGAATATTTATTAAGATTGCCATTAATGCTGATGCGATGATTTTTATCAAATATTTTATTTCGGTAATTACCTAAAATACTTTGACGCTCCCTTGTAATTGTAAGATGAACTTTATAATGAGTAAGATAATGGGCAACTTCCTGAAATGAGCCTTCCGGCAAAAATGAGTTGAGGGCAGTAAGCGGGGATTCTTTTTTAGGCATCTTTATTCTTCCTGGCAACTTTCATCAACGTACTTACTTCCACAACTGTATAAACAATATACATTCCCATGGCAGTGAACAGTCCGGGTTTATTTATTTTATTTCTGAATAAAAAAACATAAACAAGCACAACGATCATGCAGACAAACATCTTAAATATCATAGATGAATAAACACCACGTACAAATGCCTGCGGATTTGGCGATTGCAATCCCTTTTGTTGCAGCATAAAACCTCCAACACTTAACAAAAAAAGGAAAAGGTTTGCCCATATTAAGAAATTCCTGTCAAAACCATGGTTTTCCAAAAAGGTTTTTGCGAATAATATCAACCCATTTAAAATAATAAATACCAATACTATTGGCAGGAATGATTTTTTGTTTTCTGAATTCATTTTTTGTTAGAAGTGGCTTTTATCAATCTTGCTATCATTGCAATTAAAATAAGTAAAGGCAATATCCATACCAGCAAAGGAATTTTAAACTTCAACCATTCATCTGCTTTCAAGCCTATAAAAACGCCAATGCCTAAACTCACCAAAAGCTGTCCTCCTATACCGGCATATTGCCATAATTGGGTACTACTTTTTTTATCGCGATAGGTATCGGGAGATTTATTAATATCAGTCATTACTTTTTTCCAATTCTTTTAATTTCAATTGTGTAGTATCCTGTCTTGTCACTTCCCCTTTTAAAACCTTTTGGAGATTATCCATGTATTGCTGCTTATATATTAACGTTCTTTCAATTGAATCTGCTTTTACTTTTAAGCCTTGGTATTCCTTTGCCTGCTTTGCATCACCAAATCCCGGAATGTATAATTTAAGCGGGGTGAATGCAATGAGTGCCACCGTTAACCCAACCAATACAACAAACAAAGCACTTAAGGCAATGTAAACACTTATCCTGCTTAATTTAAAAGCCACAACTTCTTCATAAGTATCCTCGTTCATTACAACAAGCCGGTAACGATTTCGTAAGCGTTGCAAAGTACGGTTAGCATCAGGTATAGCCATAACTTTTTTGGTTTATTAGTTTATCCATTAATGCTGTTTTTTCAGTTAGGATTTTTACAAAGTTACATACTGATAACGGATTAACATTTTAACCTATATAATAGCTTAAAATATCCGTATTTTTAAAATATTTTTGTTTAAAGTCAGTTTTATTGGCCACATAAATCCTATTAAAAATATCCCCATATACATGCGTTATTTCTTTTTACGGTCTGTATTCACTGTTTTATTTTTTAGCTATTTAATTCCGGCATTTAGCCAGTTAGGTAATATCACTTTCGATATTCAAAAAGATAAACCTGAAAAATTTAAAAACAGGACATTAAAATCTGAAACTACTGGTGATAAAAAGTTTACATTAAAAAAAAGGATCTCCCAAAATACAGTATCTCATTACAATTATTATTTTAATGCCAATAATAAGTTTAACGAGGTAATTGAAAAAGCAAGAACAGCTAACAAAGATGATTATGGCAAATTGCTTCCCTTTTATGGCTACTCTTTAAATACAACCGCAGCCCAAAAAACTGAGCTTGATTCAGTTATATATAAAGCAACTGCCGGGATATTATTGCATGATCTTAGAAGTGACTGGGTTGATAATTTATACCTGCTTATTGGACAG
>DASYOS010000190.1:0-5408 GCA_036007525.1 Chitinophagaceae bacterium
ACAAAGACAGAATCTATACTTCAATTTATTTATTGGTAAAAGACAAATACCTGGCTGAAGATATTTTCCAGGATTCTTTTATACGGATAATTGATACACTACAAAGCGGTAAGTACTCAGATGAAGGCAAGTTTTTACCATGGGCAATGAGAATTGCACACAATCTTTGTGTTGATCATTTTAGAAAAGTAAAGCGTTCCCCTGTAATTAAAACAAGTGATGACCGTGACATTTTTGATGTACTTAACTTTTCTGAACCTGGCGCTGACCATCGCATGATGCAAAGACAAACCCATGAGAGGGTAAGAAAAATACTGAAATTATTACCGGAAGATCAAAGAGAGGTTATAATTATGAGACACTATGCCGACTTAAGCTTTAAAGAAATTGCAACGCTAACCAATTGCAGCATTAATACAGCTTTAGGGCGTATGCGCTACGGCCTTATTAATTTAAGAAAGATGGTGGTTGAAAAGCAGATAGCTTTATAACATTAGCACTTCTTTACGGAAATCTCTTTTTATGCTCCGCCTTAACCTCATTCAGAATCTTTACAAAACGATTCACATCAGGTTCATAGCCTCCCGCATTTTTAATAACCTTGCCTTCCTGATCAGTAAAAATATATAATGGCTGCGCATTGGAGTTAGCAATGGTTGCTTCAAAGTCAAGATTTTTTGCGCCTACATTTTTAATTTTTGATCCATCAAATTTTGAAACATATTTCTCATTTTCAGGCAACTCTCTTTTTTCATCAACATACAATGATGCTACAATAAAATCTTTATGAAGCATACTACTAACTTCCTGCTTTGATAAAACTTCTGCTTCCATCTTACGGCAATTAGCGCAACTGTGCCCTGTAAAATCTATCATGATCGGGCGATTCATTTGTTTTGCGGCAACCACAGCTTCATCAAAATCAAAAAAGGTTTCCACACCCGGTATTTCAGAACTCAAAATATCAGTATATTTTTTTGGCTTTATAATTAGGCCTGTTGTAGTATTATTTTGTATAGAATCTTTGCCTGAGCCCTGATTGCTTCTTATCAATTTTTCTAAGTTAAAGTCTTGTGTTTTATTTTCCGGCAGCCAACCACTGATCCCGTTTAATGGCGCACCCCATAAACCCGGGATCATATAAACTGTAAAGGCAAGTGCGCCAATGGCAAAAAATATCCTGGTAACGGATAAGTACGGCAGCCCATAATCATTCAATGGTAAATGATCATCATGCTTAAATTTTAATTTCCCTAAAAGATAAAGGCCCAGTAAGCCAAAAAGAATGATCCATAAACTAAGATAAACTTCACGATCTAAAAGCCTCCAGTGATATGCCAGATCAGCATTGCTTAAAAACTTTAATGCCATTGCCAGTTCAATAAAACCAAATGAAACTTTTAAAGTATTTAGCCAACCTCCTGATTTTGCGATCTTATTAAGCATCCCAGGAAAAAATGCAAAGAATGCAAAAGGCAATGCAATAGCTATTGAAAACCCAAGAAAGCCTATCACAGGTCCCAGCCTTTCTTTTTGCTGACTAACATCTACCAGTAAATTGCCAATAAAAGGTGCTGTGCATGAAAATGATACCAGTACCAGAGTGAGTGCCATAAAAAATATCCCTGAAAAACTACTGATATTGGATTTTGAATCTATTTTATTTGTCCATGCTGCCGGTAATGTAATTTCAAAGGCGCCAAGAAAGGAAATTCCAAACAGAAGAAATAATAAGAACACAAAAATATTAAAAATGGCGCTGCTGGAAATTTGGTATAACGTATTCTGCCCAAAAATTAATGTAATTAAGATGCCGAGTATTGTAAATATTGCAACAATAGAAATTGAATAGAGCGTAGCGTTTTTTATTCCATGAGCCCTTGTATTGCTTCTCTTTAAAAAAAATGAAACGGTAACAGGGAACATTGCATACAAACAAGGCTGCAGTACAGAAATAAATCCCCAGCGCAATCCATCAAGAAATGTCCCCATTAGGGATCTTGGTGCAATTTTTATTTGAGTAGTTGTATCTGTTTGTGCTAAAACGATGAGAGTTGAGATACAAAAGAAAGCAGTTAAAAAAATCTTTAATCTCTTCATATTAAAAGCAAGATAAAAAAATAGGATAACAATATGCTATCCTAAATAAGTTGCCCTACACCTTGGAGGTGTAGGGCAACTGACTCAATTACATTTTAATTTTAAATTCTACTTCTTTTGGTGGCAGACATTGCCTGTCGTTACAAACCATATAATTTATAGTACCGGTAATTTTTTTATTGCCTGGCTTTAATTTAACCATTTGAACAAAATCAACAGCCGTTTCAAAATATTTTTGGTTAACATTAAATTCTTTTTCAAATGAAGTCTTCAATTTTCCAATCTCCTTAACAGCTCCTAATTTGTTTCCCTCATTAATTTTTATCTCAGTAGGTTGTGCACCACCATCAGGGTTTTTTACAGAATAAATATGCCACTTAGACTGTATCATTGCTTTTATATGAACCTCATACAAATCACTCCCCTTTTTTACAACCGAATAATTAAAGGCAACCGGATTTAAAATTTGTGCATAGGAAGCAGCTATAGTAAATAAAGCATATAAAGTAAAAATCAGTTTCTTCATCATTATTGTTTATGCAAATTTACAGCTATCAATACAGATAAGAGATAAAGTGGATTATTATACCTCTTTTTAACTTTAGTTTATAGAAAACAGTTGCTCAAATATTTTTTTACCATCCATGTTGCCTAATGTAGCACTACAAGCCCTTTCAGGATGTGGCATCATACCAAAAACATTTCTTTCTTTGTTACAAATACCGGCAATATTTTGTGTGGCTCCATTGGGGTTAAATTTTTCAGATACATCTCCTTTCTCATTACAATAGCGATATAATATTTGTTTTTGCAAACTTAAATTCTCTAACGTCTTTTCATCTGCATAATACCTGCCTTCACCATGCGCTATCGGGATCTTTGCAACTGCACCTCCCTGATCTTTAATAAAAACATTTTTACATACAAATTGCATGTTTGCATTTCTTAACAGCACTCCGGGCAATAAGCCGCTTTCGCATAATATTTGAAAGCCATTACAAATACCCAAAACTTTACCACCTTGGTTTGCAAATTCAATTACACTTTGCATCATAGGGCTAAACTTTGCTATGGCGCCGCAACGTAAATAATCGCCATAACTAAAGCCTCCAGGTAATACTATACAATCCTCTTTGGAAAATATGGAGAGATCACTATCCTTATGCCATAACTCAATAACTTCTTGCCTTAATTCACTTCTAAGAGCATAAACAATGTCTTTTTCGCAATTAGAACCGGGGAAATTTACTACTCCAAATTTCATGTAACTTTTTTAAAAATGCAAAGATAACCCGTAGCTGATAACAATTACAATTAACACCATTAACCAGTGCAAAATTAATGGCAGCCATCTTTTTGCAGGATATAAAAATGCACAACCAAGAAAAGCAGATAATGGAATAGCAGCTAATATCCAATAATCAAAAGTATGGGTAGCATTTATAAATGGCACAAGCAGTGCAACCACCAGGTATAACAGAATAAGGCTCCATCTTTTGCGGGTTTGAATCTGAAGTTTTCTAAAGTTAGTCTGCAAAAAATATACACCCAGTAAAAATCCTATTATCAGCAGGCAAATCCCAGCTATTTCCAAATAATTTTTGTGAAATCGAGGATAGCTTATTTCAAATTGCGGAAATTTATACTCCTTCAATTTATCGGTTAAGAATAAATAAGCTGCCCAAAAATAGTATGGCGTTAATATGCCTAAAAATGAGATGATCCACTCGGCTAATTTAAATGGCCGTAAAACTATTAAGCCAAATACAATCAATAAAACAAAGGCCAGGGAAGGAAAATAAAAGAAGGTAGAAACGCCAATCATTATCCCGATATTATATAGTGCGGTTTTGGGATTAGCATTACTGTTTAAAGTGCTCATTTTTGCCCAAACCCATATTAGCAGGGTGTTTATTACCAATGGAGCGGTTAATACATTCCATTCCTGAAACATAGAAGTAATTAATAAATAACTCATTGCCGGCAGGTAATTTGGCCGCTGCATTATCTTTTGATCGTTAATTAACCTATTAAAAAAAACTGCCTGGATAAATATTAAAAAATAAGTAATTACAGGATAGATCAATGGAAAATGAGCTCCTAAAAGCCCGAGTTTAGCAAGCATTCCTCTAAATAAAACTCCATCTGTTTTTTGAATGACCGGTATTGGGGGGTGTATAAAAAAGGCAAGCTTTAAGAGCAATCCATATATAAATAATAAAAAGGAATTAAAAGGATTGTTGGCTTTAAAAATGCCTATCACGTTAATCAGTTAATGGTTAATCCGTTAATTCGCCAATCAGTTGAACCTGTAAACGGATAAACTTTTAAACGGATAACGGACTTAATTATTCGTATTCAATTTTTGCAAAGCAAATATAGTTTCTGTAGATACACGGCACAAGGATTTGTTTTGCACTAACCTGTTTTGCAAATCTTGGCATAAACTGGTAACCTTTATCAAGGCTTTTTAGGGTAGGGTTTCTTGTTAATTTACCATCTGCAGTTATGCTTTGATCAGCAATAAGCTGGTTCCTTCTTTCGAGTTCATTAAATAAGAAATGTAGCTCTCCGCCTGCATTCATAATCTGGTAAGATAAAAAATTGTCATCGCCATCATCATATTGATCCTTTCTTATAACGTTTGTCCATACCAGTTTCCCTTCCTTATCTAAATTCATAACAACAATATTATTATAGAAATACCTTGTTGAAGAGTTAAAGGCATTTCTGGGGCGGTTATACCAATATGATGAGCGGGAATACAGGTAATAATCATACGATGAAACATATGGATAATTATATAAATAGTCCATACGGTTCCATGGGTTAGACCTTGATTGGGAACTAAAATCTTCAGCAGCCAAAATAAAACCTCCATCTTTTTTTAATACTACATTGCGTATAAAATAATCATTGTAAGCAAACCTTGCACCCCCGTCCAACTTTGCATTTCTCTTCATTGTATCGGAGAATGCAACTATATTTTGCACCAGTAATTTATTTGCATCTTTATCCCATATAGCCGTGTACAACCCATCAATATTACCCCGCTTTTGATTATAATAAAATGAATTTAAAAGATAGCGCTTGTTTATATTATCTACTTTTAATGATACTTCATCAAGGTAGCTTTTATTAAGGGGCAGATCATTTTCATTGAATTGATCTGACAAAGGTGATTTTGTAAATAAAGATAATTTTGAAATCAATTCTTTACTTCCGCCTCTCAGGCTTTTTGCAAATACAAATGTGCCCTCATTATCTACAAAATAATCACTGTACACATCTTTACGCTCATCATAAGG
>DASYOS010000191.1:0-4271 GCA_036007525.1 Chitinophagaceae bacterium
GTTCTGCGCCCCTCATCGTTTGCAATTACTACAGGTTCATTACCTTCCATAACCGCAACACAGCTATTGGTTGTTCCTAAGTCTATACCTATTATTTTTCCCATGATTAATAATTTTATTACTGATAGTCAAGCATTATGCCAAGGGGATTGGGGTGTAAAAATGGCAGAAGAAAAGTTATACGTTTTAAGTGTTAAGTCCTAAGTTAGGAAGAGTTATCTGAATAAACCTTACTTATCACGTAAAACTTATCACTTACAACTAAATTTCATGGCTCTCTTTTCTCTCCTTAAATGTAAAATGTTTTTGAGAGAGAAAGCTGAATGTTACAATAATGCAGATAGTAAAAACTCTTGCTATGGTTGGATAAAAATTCATGTACTCAACCATAACTTTTAAGAATACATAATTTAAAACAAGATTTACTCCCACGATTAACAAATATCTGAAAAGCTGTATGCCTCCTTTTAATTGAGAGTTATCAAAAACAATATATTTAGAAAGTAAAAAACCAATAGGAAAGCTTACAGCAAATGCAATCCATAACGCAGCGATATGTGGCTTAAATGCAATAAAATCAAGATCAACTATTTGCTTATGCAGAATAAAGTTATAGCTCACATAATAAATGAAGATATCCAGTAACATATTGCTTGCGCCACAGACTGCATACCTGAAAGTGCGTATAGGCATCAGCCTTTTAAAAGGAGGATAAAAATAATCTATGACTCGTTTGATCTTATTTTGCAAAACCAATAGTTATAAAGCGAAGATAATAACTACAACAGCAAATAAAAAATGAAGGCACTTTTTTAATTATACATTTCTTCCTGCAATACTTTTATTCTTTCATCAGCAATGTATTCGTCATAAGTGTAAAGACGATCTATTAAACCTTTGGGAGTAATTTCGATAATACGATTTGCTACAGTTTGTATAAATTGGTGATCATGTGTGGTAAATAAAACTATGCCGGGGAATGTGATCATTCCATCATTAAATGCAGTAATACTTTCAAGGTCAAGATGGTTTGTTGGCTCATCAAGCATTACTACATTAGGATTTTGCAGCATCATACGGCTAACCATGCAACGAACTTTTTCCCCGCCGCTTAATACATTTGTTTTTTTCATTATCTCATCGCCACTAAATAACATCTTACCTAAAAACCCTCTTAAAAAGTCTTCATCAACTTCTTTAACATAAGGCGGAACATATTGCCTTAGCCAATCCATTAGGGTTAGTGTACCTGTAAAAAATTCAGTATTATCATTAGGCAGATAGGAAGTGGTGATGGTTGTTCCCCATTCATACTTTCCGCTGTCAGCCTTCATTTTGTTATTTATAATTTCAAAAAACGAAGTAAGCGCAACAGAGTCCCGGCTTAAAAAAGCTATTTTTTGCCCCTTTACAATATCAAAAGAAATATTATTAAATAAAGTTCTTCCATCAATAGTTTTAGTAAGCTTTTCAACATTTAAAATTTGATTACCTGCATCTCTCTCCGGTTTAAATATTATACCCGGATATTTTCTATTACTAGCCGTAATATCTTCAAAAACCAGCTTATCCAACGCCTTTTTTCGGGATGTTGCCTGTTTTGATTTTGATGCATTGGCGCTGAAACGTGCAATAAATTCCAGAAGATCTTTCTTCTTCTCCTCCTGCTTTTTATTTTTATCCGTTGCCTGCCTTGCTGCCAATTGGCTGCTCTCGTACCAAAAAGTATAGTTGCCTGTGTAAATTTTTATTTTCTTTTTATCAACATCTGCTACATGCGTACACACAGCATCTAAAAAGTGACGATCATGACTCACCACCAAAACAATATTTTGATAATCCGCTAAAAAATTTTCCAACCACGAAATAGTTTCAACATCAAGATTATTGGTAGGCTCATCCAATAATAAAATATCCGGATTACCAAATAGTGCTTGTGCAAGCAACACTCTCACCTTCACATTAGCGCCAATATCTTTCATTAATGTTTGATGATGTTCATCCTTTACACCTAACTCACTTAGCAAGGATGCAGCATCGCTTTCTGCAGTATAGCCTCCCATCTCTCCGAACTCTTCTTCCAGGTGAGCGGCCTTCATTCCATCGGCTTCGCTAAAATCTTCTTTAAGATAAATTGAATCTTTTTCATGCCGTATATCCCACATCTTTTTATGACCCATTAAGACAGTATCTAATACCGATGTTTCGTCAAACTCAAATTGATTCTGATTAAGCACCGCCATTCTTTCACCGGGAGAAATACTAACACTCCCTTTATTGGGCTCAATTTCGCCACTGATTATTTTTAAAAATGTAGATTTACCTGCACCGTTTGCGCCAATAATACCATAGCAATTTCCTTTGGTGAAACCAAGATTCACTTCATCAAACAAAACCCTTTTACCGTATGCAAGCGTAACATTATTTACATTAATCATTCAGTGCCTTTTTTTAGAGGCGCAAAGGTAAGGGATTGATATGTACGATGTATGAAGTAAGATGTACGATTTTTACAGATTATCTTTGCAGTTAAAGAATTATTGAAAGGAATGACGATAATACAAATGTTACAAAAAGCTGCGATTGAAAGTTTACAATCTTTATACAACCAGCCTTTTACCGAAAAGGATTTCCAGGTAAGCCAGACAAAACCTGAGTTTGAGGGCAACTACACCGTTGTATTATTTTCTTTGACAAAGAGTTTAAAAAAATCACCGGAAGCTTTAGGAAAAGAATTAGGCGATGAATTAATTAAAAATCATTCTCACATATTTTCAAAATATAATGTCATCAAAGGTTTTTTGAATCTCACTATTACTGATGATCATTTATTAGATCTGCTAAACAGGAATTATAACGATGTGTGTTTCGGAAAGCACAAAATAAATGGAAAGAAAATAATGGTGGAATATTCTTCCCCCAATACCAATAAGCCTATACATCTTGGGCATTTAAGAAATAATTTTTTAGGGTGGAGTGTTGCTGAGATATTAAAAGCAAATGGCTATGATGTAATAAAATCGTGCATTGTTAATGACAGGGGAATTCATATTTGCAAAAGCATGATAGCATGGCAAAAGTTTGCAAACGGAGCAACTCCACAAACCACAAATACAAAAGGAGACCATTTTGTGGGTGAGTATTATGTAAAGTTTAATGGTGAATTAAAGAAAGAAGTTGACGAATTAAAAAATAAAGGAACTGACGAAGAAGTAGCAGAAAAGCAAGCTCCCATAATGCAACAGGCACAAGCAATGTTATTGGATTGGGAAGAAGGTAAGCCTGAAGTGATCGATCTATGGAAAAAAATGAATGGCTGGGTGTATGAAGGGTTTGATGTGACGTATAAACGCATTGGCAGCTACTTTGATATTACTTACTATGAAAGCAATACTTATCTTTTGGGAAAAGATATTGTTAAGGAAGGACTGGCAAAGGGAGTTTTTTTTAAAGAAGAGGATGGCAGCATCTGGATCGACCTGACAGAAGATGGGCTGGATAAAAAAATTGTACAGCGCAGAGATGGCACCTCTGTTTATATAACGCAGGATATCGGGCTTGCAAAACAAAAATATGAAGAGTATAAAATTGATAAAAGTATTTATGTAATTGGTGATGAACAAAATTATCACATGAAAGTTTTAAAGCTGATCGCTGAAAAACTTGATTTGCCAAATGCAAAAAATATTTATCACCTGAGTTATGGAATGGTGGAATTGCCCTCGGGCAAAATGAAAAGCCGTGAAGGAACTGTTGTTGATGCTGATGAAATAATTGATGAAATGATTTCTACTGCAAAACATCATACCGAGGAATTAGGTAAGGTTAAAGATTTTAATGAACACGAATTGGATGACTTATACGAAACTCTTGGACTAGGCGCAATGAAATTTTATTTGCTAAGAGTTGACCCGAAAAAAAGAATGGTATTTAACCCAGAAGAGAGCATAGACTTTCATGGATTTACCGGGCCGTTTGTGCAGTACACTTATGCAAGAATACAATCCGTTCTTAGGAAAGTTGGTCAGCAGTCAACAGTCGACAGTCGACAGTCGACAGAATTACTCCCTTTAGAAAAAGAACTCATCCTTACACTTGAACAATATTCATCAATTATTGAGCAGGCGGCGAACGAATTAAATCCATCTGTAGTAGCCAATTATGTTTTTGATCTTGCCAAAACATTTAATTCTTTTTATACAGAGCACTCCATTGCCAATGCTGACAGCGAAGAAAAAAAACAACTGCGTTTACAGATTGCATCCATGACT
>DASYOS010000192.1:0-9310 GCA_036007525.1 Chitinophagaceae bacterium
TTCACTTACAGTTTTGATGACATTGTTATTGTGCCGGGGAAGCTCCTGTTTATAATTTACCAAAAACCGAATGGTAACATCTATAGCTATCCCCAGGGCAACACTAAATATCAATACAGTTGAAGGTTTTAGCCGTATACCCATCCAGCCCATAACTCCTGCGGTAACTATTAAGGGAATTACATTAGGAATAAGAGAGCAAAAAAGTATGCGTATAGATTTAAATAGATATAACATGCATAATGCTATTAATAGAAAAGCCCAGAGTATACTCTCCTTTAATCCATTTACAATATATTTACTGCCTTCTAAAAAAGTTATACTGCTGCCAGTAAATTGCACATTATATTTTGCAGTATCGAATAGCTGATCTGACCGGTTTTTGATCCCATTTAAAATTACCGGAAGCCTTACAGTGCCTACATCTGCCATATTAATGCTTATCCTTGTACTTTGGTTGGCAGTATCAATAAAACTTTTAACCAGGTTGGTCAACCCATTATTTTTGGTGCTGTCAGTTGTGTCTTTTTTAAATTTAAAGTAGCTGCCCATCGTCATAAAATCGCTTGTGTTAGGCATCACATAATTTGCCGTATCACCTTCAAAGGAAGCCTGTTTAAGAAATTTCATTGCTTCTGCAACAGAGAGAGGCCTTGCCATTTCTTTTTGCTCAGAAATGTATTGTGATAAGGAATCAATTTTTTCAAATATTTCTAACCCCCGTTTTCTAATTCCATATCGTTCTTTTGTATCAACAATAATCTCCAGGGGTAAAACACCCTTAAAATTTTTCTCAAAAAATTTAAGGTCAGAGTAAATTTTATCTGTCTCGGGTAGATCCTCAACCATAAAAGCTTCTGAACGTAATTTCATAACACCTATTATTGAAAAAGCAAGAATTACTAAAGTTGCCCCGTAAATAATTTTTTTGTGATGCAGCACCCATGACTCAATTTTTAAAAGTAAAGCCGTAAGCCACCGATTATCAAGGTATTTAATTTGAGATTTTTTTGGTGGAGGTAAATAACTTAATACAGCTGGTAATAAAATAAACGAGATTACAAAAATCATCATGATGCTTATGCCTGCTACTGCCCCAAACTCTTTTAAGATGGCGCTTTTGGTAAAGGCAAATACTGCAAAGCCAATGGCTGCTGTAATATTACAAAACAAGGTTACAACTCCCATTTTACTAACCATATCAATCAGCGATTGTTCTTTATTATTGGTTGCCCGGTAAGTAGAGTGATATTTATTTAAGAAGTAAATACAGTTTGGAATTCCAATTACCACCACTAATGGAGGTATTAAGGCTGTTAATAATGTTATTTTATAGCTGAATAAATACAGGATGCCAAAGCTCCATATTACACCTGTTAGTACAACGGTCAATGATAAAAGTGTTGTACTTACTGAACGAAAAAATATTAATAATATAATTGCAGATAACGCCAATGACCCAAGCAAAAACCATTTCATTTCCTTTTTTATCCTGTCAGCCACTAATGTTTTTATTAAAGGAAGTCCGCTTAAATGTGTTTCTATTTTTGTTGCGGCAGTAAAAGCATTTGTTTTTGTGATAATATTATTTACGATTTCCGTTCTTAAAGAAGAAGACAGGGCTACCTTATTAATGCGAACACCAATCAGGTAAGCATTGCTTTCAGGGTTGTATAAAAGTGTTTTATAAAAGGGGAGTCTTAAAAAAATATTGCGGCTGCTGTCAAGTTCTTCCTGTGTTGTTGGTGTTGTAGAAAATATGGGAGTAGAAATTAATTTTTCTGATGCAGAATCTTTTATAAGATTTACTGCAGATGAAACACTCAAGGCATCTTCTACATGCGGAATACCTTTTAAGTCCTGTGTAAGTTTATTAAAAGCATTAAAATTATTCAGATCAAAAAACTTGTCTGTCTGTACCGCTATTACCAAGAGGTTTCCATCATCACCAAATTTTTCTCTAAATGATAAATATTGCTGATACTTTGGGTTATCGGTTGGGATTGCCTTGGCAAACTCGTAACTGAGTTGCACTTTGCTGGCAAAATATGCCATTAATCCTGTGAGGGCTAATAAAACCACAAGAAGAGGTAGTCTGAATTTTAAAACAAATTTTGCAAGGCTTTTCCACATGGGCTTAAAATATTAATGATGGTAAAGATACTTAAAAGGTATAAGGTATAGGGTATAAGGAGAAAGGTGAAAGTGCAAAAGGGCCAAAATTCCTTTGATTAATCTAACTTGAATAAAATTAGAATTGTAGTAAATCCCATAAATCCTTTTTAATCCCCAAAATCATGGTTCAGACAACAAAAGGCATTGTATTACGAACCATAAAATATGGCGAAACATCTATTGTGGTAAATATTTTTACTGAGCTATTTGGCATACAATCCTATTTGGTAAACGGGGTAAGATCATCAGGCAAAACACTAAAAGCAAATTTTTTTCAACCTGCTTCTATTTTAGAAATGGAAGTATACCACAATGAATTAAAAAACCTGCAACGCATAAAAGAATTTAAGTGGTGCTATTTGTATAAAAATGTATTAACAGATGTTACTAAAAACTCAGTAGCGCTATACATGGTTGAACTTTTACAAAAGTGTTTAAAGCAACCGGAAACTAATGTGGATCTTTTTGAATTTACTGAAGATGCTTTTATGCAACTGGATATAGCGGATAATTCAATTACAGCTAACTATCCTTTATACTTTTGTTTGCACCTTTGTCATTTCTTTGGGTTGAAACTGGAAGATGATTATTCAGATAGCAATTCCATCCTTGATCTCCAGGAGGGCAGGTTTATTAAACAAACTCCACATCATCAGTATTTTTTAGAATCGGATTACAGTTTTTATATTTCTCAATTATTAAAAGTGCAACATCCTGATGAGCTAACAGAAATTAAACTGAATAAGGCTATGAGAAAAAAGATGTTGTTTGCGTTGCAGAATTTTTATGGGTTGCATATTCAGGATTTTGGAACTATGAAAACGCTACCAATTTTGCATGAAGTATTATTTGTCTAAACCATGATTTGGGTAGATTAAAAAGATTATCAAGAAGAAAAAATAGAAACTGCATTCAAATCCCATTAATCTTATAATCCTATAAATCATGGTTCAGACAATTCTTTTTACACCGGATTCATTTTTTACTTTAAAGTCTTCCACATTTTCTATCAATACCACTCCGGGGTTTTTGCCTTTTTCAAAACTGCCTATTTTTTCATTCATTTGCAAAGCTGTTGCCCCGTTTATAGTTGCCCATTGCAGCATGGTTTCTAAAGAAATATCAGGAAAATTATTTTGAATTGTTTTCATTTCATCCAGCAAATTCAAGCTATGATTACTCGCTAAGCTATCTGTGCCTAAAACAATATTGCAATTATTTTTCATCATCAGTTTTATTGGCGGCAATGTATTTTCGATGTACAGGTTTGCATTGGTACAAATGCAAAAAGATAGTTGCTGACCTTTGGTTTTGTTATTAATGGCAAAATCAATATCCGCCTGTGAAGTGAATGTATTATGAACTAAAATAATGGATGCTGCTTTTGACAGTTTAGAAAAATAAGTCTGCAGGCTGGATTTTTTTGTAGCCTTAAAATGTGTATTGTCAATCTTCATCAGCTCGTACATTCTTATCATGTCTCCTGTGCCATCTAAAAAAAATTCATCTTCAAACGCAGTTTCCTGGTTGTGAATACTAACTACCTTATTTTCAAAATAAGGAGTTATCAACTTCCATAATATATTTGAAACCGAATAAGGGGCATGAGGGACTATGGATGTGCGAAGTACGTTGTAAGATGTAAGATGTTGGAATTCTTTGTGAAGATTTAATGCTCTTTCGAATCTTATATCAGAAACACCAGGCAGCCAGCCGCTGGCTTCAATAAAATTATAATATGCTAATCTTTGTTTTTGTTTTTGAGAAAGCGTTAATAGATTATTACAGATATCTCCCACAGCAACAATACCGTTTGAAAACATTTCTGCTTCAGCTTTTTCAATTGCATTTAAAATTTCTTCTTCATCAAAGTGCCTTTCATTTACTACTCTATAAACAAAATCAACCAACCCGGTTTTCTCCTGAATCAAACCTTTCATGTGTGATAACTCCAGGTGGCAATGCGCATTTATAAAACCAGGGCTAAGAATGCCACTAAAAATTTCAACATCTTCACCTGCATCTTCCTCATCAATTATTGCTTCTACTTCTCCATCATTTTTTATAATAAGAACTTTGCTGTTGCCCAGCATTTCTATTCCCGTAAATAAATGGTCTGCTTTATATTTTCTATACAAAATGATTACCGTTATGATGTAAATTTGCCGAAATTTTTCGTAAGAGAATGAAAAGAGGGCAATATGCTAGATAAACTTGAAGGAATAAAAGCCAGATTTGATGAGTTGGGCGTTGCATTAACAAATCCTGAGGTTGTTGGGGATAATAAAAAGTACACTGCCATAAGTAAGGAATACCGTGATCTTGAGAAAATTGTAAAGGTGCGTAACGAATATGCCAAAGTATTAGATGACATTGAGTTTAATAAAGAGGTATTAAATAGTGACGATAACGAGATGAGAGATCTGGCAAAGGAAGAATTACCTGGTTTACAGGAAAAAAAGGAAGATTTGGAAAAGCATATTCGTGCAATGCTTATTCCCAAAGACCCACAGGATGAAAAAAATTGTATTTTAGAAATAAGAGCAGGAACAGGAGGTGATGAAGCTTCCCTGTTTGCAGGTGATTTAATGAGGATGTACCTGAAATATTGTGAAAAGAAAGGGTGGAAAACCATTTTGCTCAGCGAAAGTGAAGGAACAGTGGGGGGTTATAAAGAAGTGCAAATAGAAGTAACTGGGGATGACGTGTATGGCACATTAAAATTTGAAAGTGGGGTTCACCGGGTGCAAAGAGTACCTGATACAGAAGCCAGTGGAAGGGTTCATACAAGTGCAGCAACGGTTGCGGTGATGCCTGAAGCAGAAGAAGTGGATGTGCAGGTAAACGAAAGTGACGTAAAAATGGAAACTGCCCGAAGTGGTGGTGCTGGCGGGCAAAATGTAAATAAAGTAGAAACAAAGGTGTTTTTAACCCATCTCCCCACAGGCATTGTGGTAGTTTGCCAAACTGAACGTTCCCAATTGGGGAATCGGGAAAAAGCAATGCAAATGCTGCGTACTAAACTCTACGAAGAAACTGTCCGAAAGCAGGAAGACGAAATTTCAAGGCATAGAAAGAGTTTGGTGCTCACAGGAGACCGCTCAGCCAAAATAAGAACCTACAATTATCCACAAGGCAGAGTAACAGACCACCGCATCGGGCTCACCATACATAACTTAGATGCCGTACTAAATGGGGGCGTACAGGAATTTATAGATGCTTTACAGTTTGCTGAAAACTCTGAAAAGCTTACTACCCAGAATTAGGGTATTCTAAGGAGCAGTTACTTGTCTAAATCGTATTATAATTCTCTTAACAATCGTTATAAAATTTTTGGCACCTCTTTTGTATAATTCTTCAACATAAGTTTTAAAAGTCAATTTTCTCATAAGCAGTTAGTTTTGGTAAACGGACCCTGTTTCTACAGGGTCCTTTCTTTTTGTACCCACCCTAAGTAATCTAACTTCCGTTGGTAATAATTTCCATCCTGATTTTAAACAGATAATAATAATAGTTGTATTCTTTGAAATGTTTAATAAGCGATTTCTAACATCTCTAAACGCTATCTTTGCGTAATTATTTAAGAAATTTAAAAATTGAGTGTAGAAACTTCAAATAGAAAATCTTTTTTTAAAAAAATACGAGGAAAAGATGATGGTGTGAAAACAGAGATGAGCTTTATTGATCATCTTGAAGTGCTCAGATGGCATATTGTACGGTCAGCTATTGCATTATTGGTAGCTGCCATCACTATTTTTATTTTTATAGACTGGATATTTGATAATATAATTTATGCCCCTGCCAGGGAAAATTTTGTTACTTATTCAGCATTATGCAATTTCGGCCACAAGCTCCATCTTGGTGAAGCCCTATGTATGCCACCTGTAAAAATTCCTCTCTTAATAAATACTATAGGAGGCTCTTTCACATCGGCAATCAGCATTTGCTTTATGGGAGGGTTAATAGTTGCTTTCCCTTATCTATTTTGGGAGTTATGGAGGTTTATAAAACCTGCTTTATCTCCTAAAGAAACCAAATACGCAAGGGGAAGTACATTCTGGGTTTCTCTTTGTTTTTTTGTTGGGGGTGCCTTCGGGTATTTTTTATTAGCACCTTTTACATTTAATTTTTTAGCATCTTTTAAATTAGGTACGTTAGGTGCACAAACCTATTTACCAAGTTTGGAAGATTACATTGATACTCTTGTAAATATTATACTGGGTTGCGGTATTGCTTTCGAGCTTCCCGTATTAGCATACGTTCTTTCAAAAATAGGACTCATAACACCACAATTTTTAAAAACATATCGAAAATATGCCTACGTTATTATCTTAATAGTTTCTGCTGTTATAACCCCATCTCCCGATTGGACCAGCCAGTTAATTGTGGGCATACCACTTGTGATCTTGTATGAACTGAGTATTTTTATTTCAGCAAGGGTTTATAAGAACAGGGCAATAGAAGAAAAGCAGTGGGATTAAAAAATTATATACAATTTCTGTGTGTGTGTTGAAAAAAAGTTAAATGTAATTCAACCTGTTCCAAATTGATTGAGAGCAACAATCATTGAATTATATTTGGGTAAGCACAGCCACATCAATGAAAACCTTGGGATTACAATCCTTTATTTTTTTAGTATCCTCAGCATTATTTTTTTCATTTACTCCACCTAAAAAGAAAAAAATAGTTAAGAAATCATCGGCTACTGGCTATAAAATTTCTTCTTCCACTTCAGAAAGTAAAATTAATCCTTACTATATTATTGTAGATAAGTCGGACTATGAGTTAAGGGTATATGATGGAGAAGGATGGTATGCTACTTACCCTGTGGTTTTTGGAAATAAAGATCAGAACGATAAATATATGGAGGGAGATAAACGAACTCCCGAAGGGAAATTTAAAGTGCTCTTAAAAAAAATTCATCCTAAATGGGGGTATGAATTATTGTTGGATTATCCAAATGAAGAGAGTATCAGGAAATTTAATGACAGACAAACAAAAGGCCTGATTCCCAGAAGCGCCAGAATAGGAAGTGGTATTGCAATTCACGCTACCCGGCCGGAGGAAGAATGGACAGTTGATTATTTTCAAAACTGGACAGACGGATGCGTTTCTTTAAAATATACTGAAGCAAAAGATCTGTATAGCTATATACCTTCCGGTACGCCTGTTACTATACAAAAATAGAGTCTGAACCGGGATTGGGAGATTAAAAGATTAGTAAGAGGATCAAACTAATGTATTTAATCCTGCTATTATCAAAAATCCCATAAATAGAGTTCAGACATAAATAAGGCATCCATCACCGTAGCTTAAAAATCTGAAATCATTTTCAAGCGCATATTCATAAAGCTTCTTCCAGTTTTTTGTAATGGCAGCAACCAACAATAATAAAGTTGAATTTGGCTGATGAAAATTTGTTATTAATGCATTTGCAATTTTAAAGCTATAACCCGGTGCAATAAGAATTTGTGTTTTAATAAGCAGTTTTTGTGGCTCATTTTTTTTCATCCACGCTAATAATGATGTTAGCGCAACTTTTTCATCTATCTTATTTTTAGATAAGGGCTCTTCGTAAACCTCCCATTGTTTAATTTCAAGCTCATCTAAATTTAAATTATTATTTAGGTAAGATTTTACACCCATCCAGTAAAGACTTTCTATTGTTCTTAATGAAGTAGTGCCAACCGCAATAATATTTTCTGCCAAATTATTTAAAATGTTCTCTATTGTTGAAACAGAAATAACAATCCACTCTGAATGCATATCATGCTCCTGCATAATTTCAGATTTGACAGGTTTAAATGTTCCTGCCCCTACATGCAGCGTAACAAAATCAGTCTTAATATTTTTCTTTTCAAAAGAAGTGAATATATCGCTGGTAAAATGTAATCCGGCAGTGGGAGCAGCAACTGATCCTTTATTTTCCGCATAAATAGTTTGGTATCTTTCTTTATCATCTTCCTCTACCTCTCTTTTGATATAAGGTGGTAAAGGTATTTCACCCGCCTGTTCAATTATTTCGGAAAAAGGATAAGATGAAGGTTGCCAGCTGAATTCAGTAACATATGCATCAGGCAATTTTTGCTTTATCCTAGCCGTCACTATTATTTCATCCTCTTTTATTTTTATCTTCTTTATTAATGTGCCTGCTTTCCATCTGCCTGCACCACCAATCATGCATTTCCATTCAGCCGAACAATTTTTACTCATCGCTTTTGTATATTCTTCTTCTCCGAAGGAGTCCTTTTGGACAAAAGGTTCTAAGCAAAATATTTCGATTGTTCCGCCAGTTTCTTTTCTAAATAGAATTCTTGCAGGAATAACTTTAGTGTTATTAAAAATAAGGAGTGAATTTTTTGGGAGATGATCTGCAATATTCTTATATATATCTTCTTTGATCTCCTCTTGTTTAAAGATCAATAATTTGGATCGATCTCTTTCTTCATGTGGGCGGAGGGCTATTTTTTCAGCAGGTAAATGATATATAAAATCATTTATGGATAGATGCTTTGGATGCATTTATATTTTTCCCTTTTGTATTTCTTCCACAACTGCAGGATCTAAAAGTGTAGTTGTATCACCTAAATTTTGTGTTTCGCCTTCTGCAATCTTTCTTAAAATTCTTCGCATTATTTTTCCGCTCCTTGTTTTTGGTAAGCCATTTACAAATTGAATTTTATCAGGTTTTGCAATTGCACCAATAACCCTACTTACTGTTTGAAAAATATCTTTGCGTGTTTGTTCTTCATCTAAATGCATATGATTGTAGATAACAAAAGCATAAATTCCCTGTCCCTTAATATCATGCGGGTAACCAACTACAGCGCTTTCTATAACACCTGCATGCATATTGATCGCATTTTCTACTTCAGCAGTACCAATGCGATGTCCACTTACATTTAATACATCATCTACACGTCCCGTAATTCTGTAAAAGCCATCTTTATTTTTTAATGCACCATCACCGGTAAAATAAAGATCTTCATACGTTGCAAAATAGTTGGTGCGGCAGCGTTCATGATCTCCATAAGTTGTAATAAACATCCCGGGCCAGGGAAATGCGATACACAAAGCCCCCTCTATCTCCCCCAACGGGGGAGGATGTGGAGAAGATTGTTGCGAAGATAAAAGA
>DASYOS010000193.1:0-2746 GCA_036007525.1 Chitinophagaceae bacterium
TAATAAAATTACAAGTACATCTCAAACAGATTTCAGTTTGATCGTAATTGAATTTGATACTGATGTAAAAACCGAGCTGGCTAAATTAAAAGTAAAAGATGCAATTGATAAAGCTAAAAGTGATCTGCCTAATGATCTTACTTCGCAACCCAATGCTCAGGAATTCGCTTTTAGTGAAATGCCTATCATGTTTGTAAATGTTAGCGGGGATTATGATGCTATAAAGCTGAAACAGTTTGCAGATAAAATGCAGGATAAGTTTGAAGAGCTATCGGAAATAACACGTGCAGAAATTGTTGGTGCCCCTGAAAGAGAAATACAGGTAAACGTAGATCCTTATAAAATGCAGGCTGCCCGGGTAAGCTTTATGGATATTGAAAATGCTATAAGCAGGGAAAACCATGATATAACAGGTGGATTGATACAGGTGGGAAACATGAAGCGTACTTTAAAGGTTAAAGGGCAGTTTAGCAGTGCTTTAAATCTCCAGAATATAATAGTACGCAGCAGTGCAAGAGGAGCCAGTGTTTATTTAAAAGATATAGCTCAACTAAAAGACACTATCAAAGAAAAAGAAAGCTATGCCCGGTTAGATGGTAAAAATGTTGTAACAATAAACATAGTAAAACGTGCAGGGGAAAATTTGATCAGTGCCGCAGGAAAAATAAAAGCGATTGTTGCCAAAATGCAGACTGACGAGGAACTGCCCAGGGATTTAAAAATTGTAATTACAGGCGATCAAAGTAAAGCGACAGCAACCTCTTTTAATGATCTTGTAAATACAATTATTATTGGTTTTGTTTTGGTATTGCTTGTACTGATGTTTTTTATGGGAGTAACCAATGCATTTTTCGTTGCACTTAGTGTGCCGTTAAGTGTATTTGTTGCCTTTCTGTTTTTACCTATAGCAGATTCAATTGTAGGTACAAATGTTACGCTGAATTTTATTGTATTATTTGGATTGTTGTTTGGTTTAGGAATTATTGTAGATGATGCAATTGTGGTAATTGAAAATACGCACCGCATTTACAACAACGGAAAGGTGCCAATATTAAGAAGTGCTAAAGAAGCTGCCGGTGAGGTTTTCATTCCTGTTTTAGCCGGTACTGCAACTACGCTTGCGCCATTTTTTCCACTTTTATTTTGGAAAGGAATAATAGGCAAGTTTATGATCTACCTACCAACTATTTTAATACTTACCCTTGCTGCATCATTAATAGTTGCATTTATTTTTAACCCTGTATTTGCTGTAAGCTTTATGAAGCCGGAAGGGAAAGAATATGAAGATGCAAAGAAAAATATTTTTAGAAAATGGTGGTTTTGGGGCGCTATTGCATTTGCATTAGTGTTTCATTTATTTGGCTCTCACGGCTTTGCAAATTTTCTATTGTTTATGATGTTGCTTGCAGTGCTTAACCGTTACGTTTTCAGAGATATTATACACCGTTTTCAAACAAGAATATTACCCGGCTTAATGAACAGGTATGAAAAACTTTTGCGTTGGTTATTAAAAGGATGGAGGCCGGTTTGGATGCTGGTTGCATTATTCCTATTATTTCCATTGTCTGTTATGCTATTAATGCTGAGAGGAAATAAATCAACTTTTTTTCCCAGTGGTGATCCTAATTTTATTTATGTGTATTTAAAAATGCCTGTAGGTACTGATATTAAAACAACTGATAGCGTTACACATATTTTGGAGAACAGGGTATATAAAGTTTTAGAAAATGAAAAGCCTGCAACACCAGGCAGTATTGTTGAAAGCATAATTGCAAATGTTGCTAACAGCGCTAACAATCCAAGAAGCAACAACAGGAGTATTCAGCCAAATTTGGGGCGTATACAGGTTTCTTTTGTTGAATATGAAAAGCGCCATGGCAAACACACTCTTCCATTCATTGATTCTATAAGAGCACAAATGAAAGGTATACCGGGCGCAAGTATTGAGGTATCAAAGGAAGATGGCGGGCCACCAACTGATCCTCCGGTAAATATTGAAGTTGTTGGAGATGAGTTTGATGATATTGCAAAGGTTGCCAGCAGCCTGCAAAATTATTTAGACACGAACCAGATCTATGGAATAGAGAATTTAAAACTGGACGTTGATTTAAACAGCCCGGAAATAACTATTAATGTAGACAGAGAAAGAGCAATGATGGAGGGATTAAGTACAGCGCAAATTGGTATGGAAATACGCACAGCTGTTTTTGGCAAGGAGGTAAGTAAATTAAAAGAAGGTGAAGATGAATATAAAATTCAACTGCGCTCTTCTGATCTGCAGCGCAACAATATTACTGACCTGATGAATATGCGGATAACTTTTATGGACATGAATACGATGTTGGTAAAATCGGTTCCTATCGGGTCTGTTGCTACGGTTGATTATACAAATACATCCGGAGCTATTGCCCGTAAAAATGTTAAGCGAACTATTCAGTTACAATCAAACGTCTTGGATCCTTCCATGACAGCAAAAGTAAATGAAGAGCTTGCCATAAAAATTGCTGACTTTAAAGAAAAAAATAAAATTCCTCCTGATATTACCATACGCCAAACCGGACAGGGAGAGCAGGAGAAGGAAACACAATCATTTTTAGGTATGGCGCTTGCAATTTCTTTGGGGTTAATTTTTTTAATATTGGTTTTGCAATTTAATTCACTCAGCAAACCCTTTATTGTATTAACAGAAATTTTCTTTTCTGTTATTGGAGTATTGCTTGGCTATGCTTTTACAGGAATGACGATT
>DASYOS010000194.1:0-10696 GCA_036007525.1 Chitinophagaceae bacterium
TTTTAAAATTATTTACGTTACACTTTTACTTTATATACTTTAGCTTCTTATTCATTAATTAACATGTCGCAGATACGCAGGCAAAGTATCATATCTACAATTTTTGTTTACCTGGGGTTTGCTATTGGCTTTATCAATACATATTTGTTCACCCGCCAGGGTTCTCCCTTTTTACCTTCGGAGTATGGGCTTACACAAATTTTTATTGCAGTAGGCAATCTTATGTTTGCGTTTGCGAATATGGGTATGACGGCGGTTATGTATAAATTTTATCCATACTACCAGGATAATTTACCTAAAAAGAAAAATGACCTGCTTACATGGGCCTTGCTTATCAGCATTATGGGATTTATTCTTGTAATGCTTGCAGGCTTTGCATTTAAAGATCTTGTTATAAAAAAATTCAGTGCAAATTCGCCCGAATTCATCCATTATTATTTTTGGATATTCCCTTTTGGTTTTTCAATACTCTTGTTTTCTGTTTTTGAGGTGTATTCCTGGAACCTTAGAAAATCTATACTCACAACTTTTTTCAGAGAAGTAATGTTTCGTGCACTTACCACTATTTTAATTTTTGCACTATCGTATAAACTTATCAGTTCCTTTGACGCATTCATTAAATTATATGCTTTTACCTATGGCATAGTTGCGTTAACATTATTTTTATACCTGCTCTGGAAAAAAAAATTAAACATCAGTTTTACATTAAGCCGTGTTACCAAAAAATTTTATAAAAAGATAACAGCTTTTGCAAGCCTTATTTATTTTGGCGGGCTGGTTTATATGATTGCTCAGTTTATTGAAACATTGGTAATAATGTCTGTAATAGGCACAGCTGCTGCGGGAATTTTTGCACTGGCAAGTGTCATATCCGGATTGGTGCAGGCGCCTCAAAGAGGCGCCATAGCAGCGGCTTTGCCTGTTTTATCAAAGGCCTGGAAAGATAAGGATCACAATAAAATAAACCTGATCTACCAGCGTTCGGGTATAAATCTGTTGATTGCTTCGCTAGGTGTGTTTTTAATTGTGTGGCTAAATTATTCAGAAGCAATAAATGTATTTCATTTAAAGCCTCTTTATCTGCAATCTAAATGGGTATTTTTTTTTATTGGCTTGGCTAAAATAGTTGATCTGGGTACTGGTGTTAACTCTCAAATTATAGGCACTTCAGTGCATTGGCGATTTGAATTTGTTTCCGGAATAATCCTGCTTTCGCTGGCGCTACCACTAAATTATTTTCTGGTTAAAGAGTTTGGCATCATTGGAGCAGCATATGCACACCTTATCTCGTTTAGTGCATACAACGCCATCCGAATAATTTTTCTAAAAAGAAAATTTAATATGCAGCCTTTTAGCAATAAAACCGCTTACGCAATTATTTTGGCTTTTGCTGCTTATGCATTTTGCTATTATGCATTTTTAGATTTTCACGGCTTTAGTGGGATAGTAATTAAAACAATTGTTTTTTTAGGCCTTTATGGAGGAAGTGTAGTCTATTTTAATCTATCAGCTGATGTGATGCCGGTATGGGAAACAATACAGAGAAAATCGAGGAGAAAAAAAAGAAGAACTTCTGAACCGTGATTTATGAGATTAAAAGATTTATGGGAAACAGAGTTAAAAATATTTTTATACCATTTGGGCATCAGCAGCTAAGCATGTTTCATTTCCAATATTCCATTAATCCTAAAAATCCCAGTTCAGACATTATTGACTCACTCTGCCACCTCCAATAAATCTTTTAGAAAAATAGGTATCATCCAAGCTGCTTATCATTATACCTTTGCTGGATGATGCATGAACAAAACGGTTATTGGTAAGAAATACACCTACATGAGATACACCACCACAGGTATTGAAAAATACAAGGTCCCCGGTCATTAAATCACTCTTATTTACTTTTTCACAAACTTTATATTGCTCCCGAGCAGTGCGGGGTAAATTAAAAGAATAAATTGATGAAAACAATGTTCCCGTAAAAGCACTGCAATCAATTCCACTTTTAGTGGTTCCGCCCATTCTATAACGGGTACCATACCAATCGTTAATAAAATTATACAATAGGGTATTTGACAATGTTTCCACTTCCACATCCATCATCATGGCATATTTAAATTGTGTGGCAGAAAATGTTTCTATGCCATTTACAATGCCTGCCTCTACAGGTTTGTCATTAGCAGCGTTAAGTAGAAAAGGGTTTGAAATATTTAAGAAAGGATTATTCCCCTGTGTAACTAAAATATTATTAATAACATTTATTGCAAGCAGTTGTTTATTATTAAAAATGTGTTGAGAAGTCTGGGCTTTAAGTATTCCTGTACAACATGCTAATAGCAGTGCACATAATGCAACTATATTCTTCATGTTTTATGGATGGAGTTTTATTACCAGTATGTATAGGGTAACATACCAGTACGGTTATAAAAGTTATTTTCTTTAAGCATTGCTAAGGTATGTTTAATACCGGTTTGGCAAGACCCATACTGGTATTATGTCTTTTGCAGGCATTTTAGTTACAAAAAAAAGTTATCAGATTTTTGTGGAAAAATGATTCAATCCTGAGGGTTCATTTAAGCGATATTTGTGAAAATCTGCTGAGTATATTTTATGAAATTCTCCCATCTGCACGTACACACACAATATTCTTTATTAGATGGAGCTGCATCTATAAAAAATTTATATACAAAGGCTATTGCAGATGGAATGCCGGCAGTGGCCATCTCTGACCATGGAAATATGTTTGGCGTTTTTGAATTTGTAAAGCAGGCGTACAATCATAAAAATGATGATGGCTCGTTAAAGGTTAAACCAATTGTTGGCTGTGAATTTTATATAACAGAGAACAGGCATAAAAAACAATTTAGTAAAGAAGATAAAGATCCGCGTCATCACCAGATATTGCTTGCAAAAAATGATATAGGTTATAAAAATTTAGTTAAGCTTACCTCCACAGGATATATTGAAGGAATGTATTCCAAGTATCCCAGAATTGATAAAGAACTAATTCACAAGTACCATGAAGGGTTGATTGCAACTACCTGCTGCCTGGGTGCATTGGTTCCCCAAACAATTTTAAAAAAGGGAGAGGCAGAAGCAGAGAATGAATTTAAATGGTGGCTGAATATTTTTCAAAAAGATTATTATGTTGAGTTGCAACGGCATGGCATGCCTGAACAGGATAAAGTGAATCTTATCTTATTAAAATTTGCAAAAAAATACAATGTAAAAGTTATTGCAAGTAATGATTCACATTATGTTGATGAAAAAGATTTTAATGCCCATGATATTTTGCTTTGCATTAATACCGGAGAAAAACAGGCAACACCTGCCTTAAGAGAGTTTACAGATGATGATGTATCAATAAAAAATAAACGATTTGCTTTTCCCAACAACCAATTTTATTTTAAGAATACTTCTGAAATGCAAACAGTGTTTGATGATTTAGAAGAAGCAATAGATAACACCAATGAGATAGTTGACAAGATTGATGTGTTGGATTTGAAGAGAGATATTCTGCTGCCACATTTTACTGTACCAAAAGAATTTACTTCTCAAGATGAATACCTGGAACATCTTACCCGTACAGGCGCAAAAGAACGCTATAAGGAAATGACAACAGAAGTTGAAGAGCGTATCAACTTTGAATTGTTCACCATTAAAACAATGGGCTTTGCCGGTTATTTTTTAATTGTAAGTGATTTTATTGTTGCCGGCAAAAAAATGGGAGTGTTTGTGGGGCCAGGGCGTGGATCCGCTGCAGGCTCTGTTGTTGCGTATTGTATTGGCATTACTAATATCGATCCTATAAAATACAATCTTCTTTTTGAAAGATTTTTAAATCCTGAACGCAAATCAATGCCGGATATTGATACCGACTTTGATGATGAAGGCAGGCAAAAAGTATTGAATTATGTAGTAGAAAAGTACGGCAAAAACCAGGTAGCACAAATTATCACATACGGCACTATGGCTGCTAAAATGAGCATTAAAGATGTTGCCCGTGTAATGGATCTGCCCTTATCAGAAAGTAATGCATTGGCAAAGCTTGTTCCCGACCGCCCCGGCACATCATTACGAAGAGTGTTGCAAGCGCCGCTTACAGGAGAAAAATCTTTGCAGGAAGAAGGTGTTGGAGCTGAGGATCTGGATAACATAAAAAAACTAAGAGAGATTTATAAAGGTGATGACATGCAGGCAAAAGTGCTGCATGAAGCAGAAATATTAGAAGGCTCTGTACGCAATACCGGCATTCATGCATCGGCAATTATTATTGCACCAAAAGATCTTACAGATCTTATCCCTGTTGCTTCGTCAAAAGATTCTGAATTGTGGCTTACCCAAATTGATGGAAATAATATTGAGGCAGCAGGCGTTTTAAAAATGGATTTTCTTGGATTAAAAACATTAAGCATTTTAAAAACTGCGTTGCATCTTATAAAACAAAATCATGGGATTGTTATAAATTTAGATGAACTTCTATTGGATGATGAAAAAACCTACAAGCTATACCAGCGTGCAGATACCAATGGAACCTTTCAGTTTGAAAGCCCGGGAATGCAAAAACATTTAAGAGATCTTAGGCCAGATACTTTTAATGACCTTATTGCAATGAATGCTTTGTACCGTCCAGGGCCAATGGCTTATATCCCGAGCTATATTGAACGCAAACATTCCCGTGACCTGATAAAATATGATCTGCCGGAAATGGAAGAGTTTTTAGAAGACACTTATGGAATTACTGTTTACCAGGAACAGGTGATGCTGCTTTCGCAGAAGATTGCAAACTTCAGCAAAGGTGATGCGGATACGCTCCGCAAGGCAATGGGTAAAAAACAACGCTCGGTACTGGCAGAAAAGAAAGAGCAATTTATAAATGGCGGAACAGCAAACGGACATGCTGCTGAAAAATTAGAAAAGATCTGGCATGACTGGGAAGCATTTGCACAATATGCTTTTAATAAATCTCACTCTACCTGCTATGCATTGGTTGCATATCAAACGGCGTATTTAAAAGCACATTATCCCAGTGAATATATGGCTGCTGTTTTAAATCATGCAGGCAGTATTGAAAAGATCACATTCTATATGGAAGAGTGCAAACGCATGGGATTAAAAGTTCTTGGCCCGGACATTAACGAATCACAAAAAGGATTTGCTGTAAATAAAAAAGGGGAAATAAGATTTGGTTTTAGTGGCATGAAAGGTGTTGGTGAAGCTGCTATGGAAGGCGTTATTGAAGAAAGAGAAAAGCGTGGGAATTTCTCAACCATTTATGATCTTATAAAACGAGTTAACCAGAGAACAGTAAATAAAAAATCATTGGAAAGTCTTGCGTATGCAGGTGCCTTTGATTGCTTTAAAAATATTCACCGGGCTCAATATTTTTTTACCGCTCCTGGAGATAATGCAAATGGACTTGAAAAAATAATAAAGTTTGGAAACCAATATCAGGCACAGCTTACAAGCAGCTCCAATACATTATTTGGAGATCTACAAATGGAAGAAGTTCATCCGCCTAAATTGTATGATTGTGAGCAATGGGCATTAATTAAATTGTTGGATTTTGAAAAAGAAGTGATCGGCATTTATATCAGCGGACATCCTTTAGATAATTATAAATTCGAAATAAAATATTATGGGTTAACTCCGATTACAGAATTTAATGAATTTAAAGAAGCGGTAAATCTTCATCCAAACCCGGGAAGAAGTTTTAGAATGGCTGGCCTTGTTGCTGAAGCACAACATCGGATCTCAAAAAATGGAAATAAATATGGCGTGTTTTATATAGAAGATTATACAGCTAAAATGGAACTTACATTATGGAGTGAAGATTATGTAAGATTCTGTAATTATTTGGAAGCAGGAATGGTAATTTATATAACAGGATGTTTTAGACAACGCTATAATAAATCTGAATTTGAATTTAAAGTAAATAGTATTTGTTTATTGGAAAGTATGATGAAATCCTGTACCAAAAAACTCCAGGTAGAAACGCATCCAAAATTTATTGATGAAAATGTCATTGACTTTGTTCAGCAGAATGTAAAGCATTATCCGGGTAAATCAAGTATCAAATTCTGTTTATCCGAACCGTCCTCAAAACTGAAAGTAGGCATGTATACCCTGGAAAATGGGTTTGAAATGAATGACGAAATGGCTAAGTATTTGCAGGATAAGCCTGAACTGGAAGTTCAAATAGAATTAACATGATGTGTATATGTCAATTCATCATTATAAGTTGTTTGGATGTAATTTTGTGAGATGTGAGATGTGAGATGTGAGATGTCTAAACTTTTAAACAATTAAACACTTTTAAACATTTAAACCTTTAAACAATTTATAAATATGGCACACGAATTCACAGATGCAACTTTTAAAGCTGAAGTATTAGATTCAGAAAAATTATCAGTAATAGATTTTTGGGCTGAATGGTGCGGACCATGCCGTGCGATAGGCCCCGTTATTGAAGAGCTTTCAAAAGACTATGATGGCAAGGTTAACATAGGCAAAGTAAATGTTGATACCAATCCGCAGATAAGTATGGATTATGGCATTACTTCTATCCCTGCAATCTTATTTGTAAAAGGCGGTAAAGTGGTTGATAAATTAGTAGGTGCACAACCTAAAGCTAATTTTGTAAAGAAGATAGAACAGCATTTAAATTAATCGCTTTCCTCTTTTATTTTGAACCCTGAAGAGTTTTTAATTCTTCAGGGTTTTTTTATTTAATCGGTTGGTAATACAGGTTCAGGATGAATATTTTTTATTGCATTCGGATCATGCTTGTGTTTAAACAAGAATAAAAACAAAATAGCTACAATCAGAGCATACCATGCAAAGGCAAGCCAGATGCCATGCCAATCGCTAGTTCCATCAGGGTTGATAAAGTATTTGCCAATTACAATCCCGCTTATCTTACTTCCTAAGTAAGCACCTACTCCATTTGTCATCATCATAAATAATCCTTGTGCACTTGATCTGATAGATGAATCAGTATTGGTTTCTACAAATAAAGAACCAGAGATATTAAAGAAGTCAAACGCCATCCCATAGACAATACAGGAAAGCACTATCAATACTGTACCCATTGAAGAAGGATCTCCATAACCAAATAATCCAAAACGTAATACCCATGCAAGCATTGCAAACAACATCACTTTCTTAATCCCAAATCGTTTTAAGAAAAAGGGAATGGTAAGAATGAATAATGTTTCAGACATCTGTGAGATAGATAATATTATGGTAGAATATTTTACAACAAATGAGTCCGCAAAAGCAGGATTACTAGAGAAGCTGCTTAAAAAAGAATCGCCGTACATGTTGGTCAATTGTAAAGCTGCACCTAACAACATTGAGAAAATAAAGAACAAAGCCATTTTATAATTGGCAAATAATTTAAAAGCGCTTAAACCCAATTGTTCTATAAAAGATGCTTGTGTAGCAATAGCTTTTTGCGGGGGACATTTTGGCAATGTAAAAGAATATATTCCCAAAGCAATTGCCATTACACCGGCAATTAAAAATTGATTGGAATTGGCTTTACTGCCCGATAAATTTGTGATCCACATGGCTGCAATAAAACCTATGGTGCCCCAAACACGAATTGGTGGAAAAACCTTTACTACATCATGCTTTTCTCTTTTTAAAATTGTATAAGCAATAGAATTGGATAAAGAGATCGTTGGCATATAGCAGATCATTGCACCAAATATTACATAAAAAAGGGTGTTGGGATCATTAACCTGTGGAACATAAAATAATATCAGTCCGTAGAGTATATGAAGGATTCCATAAAGCCTTTCTGCATTTACCCATTTGTCAGCAATAATACCTGTAAGCGCAGGCATAAATAATGATGAAAGAGCAAGCGTAGAAAATATAGCACCAAATTGCGGAAACGTCCAGTGTTTTGCATTAAGGCAATAAGTGCCTATCGTTATCAGCCATGCCCCCCAAACAAAGAACTGCAAAAAACTCATAATGGTAAGACGAAATTTTATGCTCATATTTTTTGTTTAAAATGAAAGGATTTATACTGTTGATATTACAAACCTTACAATATGAAAATTCGTAAATTAAAAGAACAATTAGCTTTGATTTTGAAAGATAATAGATTTAGTAAATAATTCGCTTTATATCATATATTATTTTAAAATAAAACCTATTTTTAAAGGATTATTATTGACATTATAAACAGGCGAAATTCCGAATTAAACACTTTTTTATTGAAAAAAATAGTTCTAACCTTTTGTTCGGTAATGATTGCCCTGGTAACGCTATCTCAAACTAATTTACTTAACACACAGATAAAAAGTAAAGGAATTGACAGAGATCGTTGTGGCACTATGCTTAAAGTGGAACAGCTATTACAATCTGATCCACAGGCAAGAGCCCGTGCTGAACAACTTTCAAAAATAATTCCCTCAACTACCTCCATAGATAATTACCGCACCAATGCAATTATAACCATCCCGGTGGTGGTGCATGTCGTTTTAAATAATCCGTACTTTATTAGTGATGCCGATATTCAATCGCAGATAGATAAATTAAACTTAGATTTTTCAGGGTTAAATCCTGACAGCACAAACATTCCCGCTGCGTTTCAGGCAGTAAGAGGCCACAGCCAGATAAGATTTACTTTAGCCCGCAGAACACCATCGGGTATGCTTACAAATGGGATAGACAGAATAAGCAGCAACACCGGCTTCGATATAAATCAGCCAGTTGATCCAATAAAGCGATCTTCATTGGGCGGTGCAGATGTTTGGGATCCTAATTTATATTTAAATTTTTGGGTGGGGCTTGATGCCAACAGATCAGGCATATTAGGATATGCCCAGTTTCCTACGTCGGGTAATATGGCGAATGATGGTATAGTTGTTAATGCCATTGCCTGGGGTAATAATCCATGCTATACAGCTCCCGGATATAATTTAGGCAGAACAGCAGTACATGAAACAGGCCATTACCTGGGCTTATTACACATTTGGGGTGATGATGGTGGTTCATGCGTAGGAGACGATTTTAAAAGTTTGGTTTCCTTTGGATCCTCATGTATGTTACCTCCTGGCCTTTTTAACCCTGACGGTCAGGGTAACACGGCATCTGATATTGGGGATACACCAAATCAGGATTCAGCCACAACAAATTGTCCTACAGGTTTTGTCGCAAATCTATGTGCCCCAACTCCGCCGGGCAGAATGTATCAGAATTATATGGATTACACACAGGATCCCTGCTATAGTATGTTTACAAAAAAACAGGTAGAACGAATGGAGTGGATCATTGATAATTGCCGCTCAGGATTAAAAACTTCATCGGGTGCTATCGCTCCTCCTGGTGCTATTACCCTTGATGCTTCTCCTTTTCAACCTGTAAACCCCGATGGGTTTGAAATTGTTGGATGCACAGCTTTTACTTACCCTTCCACCCTATTATGCCCTGGAAATTTTACCCCAAAAGTTAGAATACGAAACAATGGTTTAGACACTTTAAAAACTGTAACCGTTGGCATGATCATAAATAACGGAGCTCCTACTGTTATTAATATTTCTCCCAATCTTCCTTTTGGTTATACAACCGTAGTAAGCTTTAGTGCTGTATTTGTAAATACGGGTATAAATACAATTAAATTCTACACGGCTAATCCAAATGGTGTAAACCCTGATCAGGTGCCATCCAATGATACGCTCACAACAACTCTAACAGTGGCTGCACCGCTTGCAATTCCTGTTATTGAAGGTTTTGAAGGCAATACATTTCCACCAACGGGCTGGACTATTTACAATCCTAATAATGATTTTACATGGGTAAAAGTTAACCCCGGACATAACAGTAATTTTTCTGTTGCAATTGATAACTATAATAATAATGCACCGGGAAGAATTGATGAATTAAGAACACCAAGAGTAACATTCAGCCCTTCAGATACGGTTATTATTGTATCTTTTGATGTAGCTCATAAATATTATCCTGATGAAACTAATTATGATACATTAAGTGTGCTGGTATCAAAAGATTGTGGCGCTACTTTTACAACCATGTACAAAAAATGGGGACCTGAACTGGCAACTGCTGATACGTCAACATTCGCTTATATTACTCCTTTAAATACTGACTGGCGAAGAGATAAAATAATTTTAAAAGGAAGCATTTTATCTGCGGGGAACATTGTTGTTGCATTCCGAAATACCAATCGCTTTGGCAATAATATATTTCTTGATAACATAAGTATTGCTAAACCAGATCCCGGAGACCTTCAACTACTTTCTATTGATGTGCCCGCAGCAATAATTTGTTCCCCATCAGTTACTCCTGCGGTAACAGTTAAAAATATCGGAGCTGATTCTATAGCCAGCTTTACTGTATCTTATAGCATTGATAATGGTTCGGCAGCTGTAACTTCTTTTAGCGGTTTAAAATTACCGCCTGCCCAGCAACTAAGTGTAACATTAAATCCGGCATTTACAGTTATGCCTAGGCAACACACAATAAAAGTTTTTATTTCAAATGTAGTAACCACAAACGGCTCAACAGACCAAACACAAGCCAACGACACATTAACTAAAGTGTTTACACTTGTAGGCAGAGTTACTGCCCCGGTAACAGAAGGATTTGAGTCGCCGGTATTTCCCCCTGTATATTGGGCTGTTGATAATCCTGATGGTTCTATTACCTGGGAGAGAACAACCACGGC
>DASYOS010000195.1:0-11936 GCA_036007525.1 Chitinophagaceae bacterium
TTAAAAGATAACCCTTTAAATAGTTTGATGTCTATTTGAGCATTCAGGCCGAAATTATTTTTGGAAAAATCATTAAAATAATTTGAATAAGATACGCCAGCATTTATATTTCCCCAAGGCTGGGTAAAAGCTGAAGCGACGCTTATGGTTTGTTTAAAGAGCCATTCTTTAGTTTTAAAAAAAATGGTTGTGTCGTAATAATCATTATACTCCGGCCCTGCATAATAACCAAATGTAATCAACTTTGTATTGGAGGTAGAATAAGGATAAATATTATATTCAATTTTAGGGGTAAACCCATACCTGTTCTTATAATTATTAAATATACTATTGCTGTAAAATGCATTCCAGCCCCACGACCAATGATCATTTATACTAAAAGCATCTCCATAATTCGCATCTAAGCTTTTGGAGTGCACTTTAATAACTTCTGTGCCAAAGGTTGATTTACTATTACGGTTATTGTAAAATGTAAAGAAATTAGTTTTCCTTTTTTCTGTGGTGCGGTTTGCAGAAAAATTACCACCAAAAGAAGATGATTTATATGCCGCTGAGCCATTGACAGAACCTCTGATACCGATATTAAAGACCCATAAATTCCAGGGATCTTTTTTTGTTTGCTCAGTTTCTCCCAAGGTTGCATTATCAGGCATTTTATAAATTATATCCAGGTTTTTTGCAAGAGCTGTTTTAGCAATATATCTTGTCAAACCGATCTTTAAGTATTGGACCAACAGCTTTCTTTCATCATCATCTGTATTATTTGCTTCATTAAAATAGGATATTGTATCTGAAATATTTTTAAAATTATTTTGGCCAATGAAATTCATGAAAACCTTTTCACCTCCACCGTTTATATCCTGAGTACTAACGAGAACGTGAATGTTTGCATCAGTGCGGTCTCTTACAAAGTCCACCCATTTTATTTCTGTGCGTATGTAATCAAAATAGCAATTGGAAGGACATTCAAAAAATACTTTAATTGTTTCTATTTTTTCTTTCTGGGAAAAGGCGGGGGTTAGAAAAATAAATAAAAAAGAAAGCTGGAAGTATAGAATTCGCATGCGGTTAATTTAGTTAACTAAAAATACTTTCTCTGTTGAAGAAAAAAAACCAGGATTTTCTTTTTGGTAAACCTTTAACATTCCCCTTACTGCATTTTTACCGGTTTCCCCCAAATCAATTGAATAATCATTTACATAAAGATCAATATGCTTCCGCATTATATCTTCTTCCATTTCCTGCGAATGTTTGCGAACATATTCAGTAAGTACAGGGTAATTAGCAAATGAATATTTAATGCTTTGTTTAATTAGCTCATCAATTTTTTTTGATAAAGTAGCAGGGATATTTCTTTTTGCAACAATCCCTCCAAGGGGAATTGGAGATTGTGTTTTTTGTTCCCAGAATTCGCCGAGGTCAATTATTTTTATGAGACCTTTTTGTTGATACGTGAAACGATTTTCATGGATGATAACTCCGGCAACTTTTTTATCTTTTGCACCTACTACAAAATTTTCTATTCCATCATATCGTATGAAAATTTTATTTGTTGCATCAGGGAAAGCAAGGTTAAAAAGCATGTGTGCTGTGGTATGCTCACCCGGAATTGCGATGGTATAATTTTTTATTGACTCATTATCAACTTCTTCATTGGCGATCAATAGCGGCCCTACGCCTGTACCCAAAGCACTTCCGCTGTTCAATACAATGTAGTTTTCTAACAATAGAGGTAAAACTCCATAGCTGATCTTGGAAATATCTAGGGTATTTTTAAGTGCCAGCCTGTTCAGGGTTTCAACATCTTCTAAAATCACTTCAAACTTTAAGTCACCGGTATCTATTTTAGAATTTACCAATGCGTCAAAAATAAATGTATCATTGGGGCATGGAGAAAATCCCAGTGTTAGCTTCATTGCTTAATTGAGTTAATCAGGTTTATTAATTCCTGGTTCAGATTTTTAATTGCTTTTGCTATTTCCCATTTTGTTTTATCTCTTTCCCCAACTTTATTTGATATGCATCTTATTTGTAAGAATTGAATGTTTTGTTGCAGGCATACAAAATGAAACGCAGCACCTTCCATACTTTCAATCTCTGCATCAAATATGGCTTTTAACTGCTTCGTTTGTTTTATTCTGTCGGATATTTTGTTTATGGTAACCGCTTTCACTTTCTTTAAATGTGAGGACTGCAAAATTTCTGAAGCATTAAACAGATATCCTTTTCTAAAAGGGAATTTATTTTCATCATCAAAACCCAGCTCAAAAAGAGTTTTAAAATTTCGTTTTTCTTGAGCCCCAATATCTGCAAATGCATCCTGCTCCACCGCAACTACATCTCCATTTTTTATTTTCTTAGAAAACGTTCCTGCAATGCCCGCCTGTATAACCAAAGTATATTTTTCCTGCAATAATTTTTTAGTCAGGTAATAAACGGTTGATGGAATTCCTACTCCGCAAATTAATACGTCGATATTAGTATTCCATTTTAGAAAAGGCGCTATTTCCTCTTGCGTAGCGGCGATTACCAATATTTTCATAATACAAATTTCGGATTTAGAAAGCACAACTATGAGTTTCTCTATTACCTTTGAGAAAATTTTCTCCATTATCAATGATTTACTTAACAAGAGCTGAACATTTTAATGCTGCCCACAAACTTTATAATCCTGATTGGAGCAGGGAGAAGAATGAAGAAGTATTTGGCAAGTGTGCAAATGAAAACTGGCATGGGCATAATTATGAATTGTTTGTTACCTTAAAGGGAGAAGTAAATAAGGATACTGGGTTTTTATTTGACGCAAAAAAGCTGAGCATACTTATTAAAGAGCATGTGCTTGATAAATTGGATCACAAAAATCTAAATGTTGAAGTGGAATTTCTAAAAGGTCAGATATGTTCTACCGAAAATCTGGCCAAAGGCATTTGGATGCAGTTACAGGTGCATTTACCAAATGATGTTCAATTGCATTGCATTAAATTGTGCGAAACACCAAGAATTTACGTAGAGTATTTTGGTGATTAATTATCTTAAAAATGAATAATAAAGTTGCGGTTTTTAGAAAAGAACATTTTAATGCAGCTCACAGATTGCATAACCCGACATGGAGTAGCGAAAAAAATATTTCGACATTTGGCAAATGTAACAACCCGAATTATCACGGGCATAATTATGATTTAATTGTTAAGGTCGTTGGGGTTCCTGATCCGCAAACGGGTTATCTTATTGATCTTAAAATGTTAAGTGATATAATTAAAGAAAATGTGTTAGAAAAATTTGATCATAAAAATCTCAATCTGGATACTACTGAGTTTAAAAATTTGAATCCCACTGCTGAAAATATTGCAATTGTTATTTATAATATCTTAAGAGAAAAAATTGATAAAAAATTTGATCTACAAATCAGGCTTTATGAAACTGAAAGAAATTTTGTTGAATATCCAGCCATTTAAAAAATAATTTATGAGCTATAAAAAAGTAGAAGAATACTGTGAAGAAGAAATTGAGGGGATGGCAAAAAATTACAAAGAGATATTGGGGTTGTTAGGGGAAGATGCTGACAGGGAGGGCTTATTAAAAACTCCTTATCGCATTGCAAAGGCGATGCAATTTATTACGCATGGTAGTAAATTGGATGCAAAAGAAATCTTGAATTCTGCGAAGTTTCATGAAGAAATGAGCCAGATGATAATTGTAAAAGATATTGAATTGTACAGTATGTGTGAGCATCACATGCTGCCATTTTTTGGTAAAGCGCATATTGCGTATGTACCTAATGGATGGATAACAGGCTTAAGTAAAATTGCAAGGGTAGTGGATGTTTATTCCCGGCGACTACAGGTACAGGAAAGACTTACGACCCAAATCTTAAATGCTATCCAGGAAACTTTAAATCCTTTGGGCGCTGCTGTTGTAATTGAGGCCTCGCACTTATGTATGATGATGAGAGGTGTTCAAAAACAAAATTCTGTAACAACCACTTCAGCATTTTCGGGAGAGTTTGAAAAAAATGAAACACGTAGTGAATTTCTAAAACTCATCAGCTCTAAACTGCATTAATATTATTGTATGAGCAAACACGCTTTTATTTTCCCGGGTCAAGGCTCGCAATTTAGCGGCATGGGAAAAAATTTATATGATCACAATCCTACTGCCAAAGAATTATTTGAAAAAAGCAATTATATTTTAGGATTCAGAATATCCGATATAATGTTTTCAGGCAGTGATGCCGATCTTAAGCAAACAGATGTTACGCAACCAGCTATATTTTTATATTCGGTAATTCTTTATAAAACTATGCCGAATGTAGTTCCTGATATGGTAGCAGGCCATTCGTTAGGAGAGTTTTCTGCATTGGTGGCTAACCAAACATTGACTTTTGAAGATGCATTAAAGTTAGTTTCAATACGGGCAAAAGCCATGCAAAAAGCTTGCGAAATAAATCCCTCAACAATGGCTGCAGTATTAGGGGTGGATGATAAAAAGGTTGAAGAGATTTGTGCTTCAATTAAGGATGAGGTGGTAGTTGCAGCCAATTACAATTGCCCGGGGCAAATTGTGATATCGGGGAGTAACAAAGGCATTGAAATTGCATGCGTATTAATGAAAGAAGCAGGCGCTAAAAGAGCACTGGTATTGCCGGTCGGCGGCGCTTTTCATTCTTCATTGATGGAGCCTGCCAAAGAAGAACTATCCATTGCAATTAAGGCAACAACTTTTCATCAACCTATTTGCCCTGTATATCAAAATGTAGTTGCAAAGGCTGTTACACATCCCGATGAAATAAAAAGAAATTTAATTCATCAGTTAACTGGTCCTGTTAGGTGGACACAAACTATTGAGGCAATGATAACCGATGGTGCTGCAAAATTTACTGAAGTTGGCCCCGGTAAAGTATTACAAGGGCTTGTACAAAAAATAAATAAAGAAATGCAGGTTGATGGAGTTAACTAAACTTACTACTTCCGCAAAACGGATTATTGTAACCTGCAGCAAGCGGCTATCAACTTACCTTGAGCAGGAAATAATCGAATTGGGTTTTATACCGGTGCGTACTTTTCCAACCGGTGTAGAATTGCTGGGAACAATGAATGACTGTATTCGCCTCAATTTAAATCTTCGCTGCGCCAGCCAGGTGCTTTACTCATTAAAAGAATTTCCTTCTAACAGTCCGGATGATATTTACCGGGAATTATTTAAGATACCTTGGGAAAAACTTTTATCTAACGATAGTTATTTTTCCGTAACAAGTAATGTTGATCATCCAAGCATAAACAATTCATTATATGCAAATGTAAAAGTAAAAGATGCTATTGTGGATAGAATGCGGGATAAAACTGGGGGTAGGCCAAATTCAGGCTCATCATTAGAAGCTGCGGTGATTCATCTTTTTTGGAAGAATGAAATTGCTGAAATATTTATTGATACTTCCGGCGAAACGCTTGCTAAACATGGGTATAGGAAAATTCCCGGTAAGGCACCAATGCTGGAAGCATTGGCTGCAGCTACAATATTTGCAACAAAGTGGGACAGGCATTCTGCATTTATAAATCCAATGTGCGGATCTGCAACTCTTGCTATCGAAGCAATATTGATCGCTACAAATCGTCGCCCCGGCTTATTCAGGGATAATTATTCTTTTATGCACATAAAAGATTTTGATGAGGTGTTTTTTGAAAAAGAAAGAGCAGAATTAGATAAAAAAATACTTGATTTACCTGATTTGAAAGTAATAGCTACGGATATTAGTGAAGATGCAATTAATATATCTAAAATTAATGCAGGGGCTGCCGGTGTTGAAGGCCATATTGAGTTTACGCAATGTAGTTTTGAAGAAACACCCATTCCTGAAAATATAAATGGAATAGTTTTTTTTAATCCTGAATATGGCGAGCGTATGGGGGAAGAAATGCAATTGGAAGAAACATATTCTGCAATAGGAGATTTTCTTAAGAAAAAATGCAAGGGATATACAGGTTATGTATTTACAGGAAACCTTGTGCTGGCAAAAAAAATCGGGTTAAAGGCTAAAAGAAAAATTGAGTTTTATACCAGCAAGATTGATTGCCGTTTACTGGAGTATGAATTATATGCAGGAACCAAGGGTTAAATCTTCTATCCCGATCCCGACTACCACATTATTAGGTTTGTTATGGAGAATATTCAACATTTCATGTAATTGCCGTATTAATTTTTTTGACGAGCGGTAACTTACAGCATAATTGTACGTTTATCTTCGTACTCAATCTTAAATCATGCGTAATATCATTTTGCAACTAATAGTTTTATCATTCTTTCAGGTTAGCTATTCCCAGTCACCCAAGCAATTACAAGCTAAAAGAACAATTGCCGCTATAAAAATTGACGGTAATATAGTTGAGGCTGCATGGAAAGAAGTACTGCCCGCAACAAATTTTATTGAACAAAGGCCTGATGCAGGCAAAATGGAAGAAAATATAAGTAGAACTGAAGTATACCTTCTATATGACAACACCTCAATTTATGTAGGAGGCTATTGTCATGAACAAACAAAAGACAATATTTCAAAAGAATTAATTGGCAGGGATAGAGCAGGTGTAAATGATTTTGCAGGAATAATTATAGACACTTATAATGATAAAATTAATGCATTAGGTTTTTTTGTAACACCGTATGGGGAACAGTTTGATATTAAATATTTGCCGAATGATGAAGATATTTCATGGAATGCAGTTTGGCATAGTGAAGCCAAAATTCATGATAATGGCTGGTCGTTTGAAATGCGTATTCCTTATTCTGCATTACGATTTGTTAGTAAAGAAAATCAAACATGGGGATTAAATATTGTAAGAAGGAGAAGTAAAACCGGCCAACAGTATACATGGAACCCTATTGACCCGAAGGTTAATGGTTTTATTAATCAGGAAGGCCTATGGACAGGCCTTGAAAAAATTGAAGCTCCGGTGCGCCTATCATTCTCTCCATATTTATCTTCTTATGTAAACCATTTCAAATCTGATACTAAACCGTGGAGATCATCTGTAAATGGGGGGATGGATGTAAAATATGGAATTAGTCAAAGTTTTACATTGGATATGACTTTAGTCCCGGATTTTGGCCAGGTACAGAGTGATAACCAGGTTTTAAATCTATCACCTTTTGAGGTTCGTTATAATGAGAACAGATCATTTTTTACAGAAGGCACAGAACTGTTTAATAAAGGAAATTTATTTTATTCAAGAAGGATAGGAGGAACGCCTCTCCATTACAGCGATATTTATAATCAACTGGCATCTAATGAAACTGTAATTAAGAACCCTCAGGCATCAAAATTAATTAACGCAACTAAAATTTCCGGTAGAACAAAAAATGGATTAGGTATTGGAATTTTTAACGCCATCACTAAACCTATGTATGCTGAAATAGAAAATGATGTAAAACAAATTCGTAAAATTGAAACCAGCCCGCTAACAAATTATAATATCATTGTTTTAGATCAAACATTAAAAAATAATTCATCCATATCATTTATTAATACCAATGTTTTGCGTAATGGGTTAGATTATGATGCCAACGTGAGTGCCGGCCTTTTTAATTTAAATAATAAAAAAAATACTTACAACCTAAATGGCAAAATTGCTGTTAGTCAATTAAGCGATCCATTAGCAAAAGGCATAGTTGGCTATTCTCATAATTTAAGTTTTAGAAAAACAGGAGGCAGGTGGAATTATCAGTTGCAGCAGGAAATAGCAGATGATAAGTATGATATAAATGATATAGGTATTCTTTTCTCCAATAATTATATAAGCCATAATTTCTGGACCGCATACAGATGGATACAACCAAAAAATTGGTACAAAAGAATTCAAATAAGTTTTAATTCTAATTATAGTACTATTTATAAAGAGTTCATTAATCAAAAATTAAATACTAAATATCAAAGATTCAATGTTAACGTAAATGGGAATGCTCAATTAAAAAACCTTTGGTTTGTTGGGGCATTTGTGGGCTATTCTCCTAAAGGAAATGATTTTTACGAACCCCGTGTGAGCAGTTATTCCTTCCAAACTCCACGAAGAATTCAACTTAACCCCTGGTTTGAAACAAACAGTGCTAAAAAATATTCTATAAGTTTTAATTATTTTCTGGGATTAAGAAGTTTGTTTAATAGCCCTAATCATCAGGTTAATATAACCCAACGATATAGGTTTAACGATAAGTTTTCATTAAGCCAAAGTATTTTTTATAACCCTGCAATTAATGATGCCGGTTTTTATACCACATACAGTGAAAATAATGTGCTTAAGGATATCATTTTTTCACGCAGAGACTTAACAACAATTGAAAACGTGTTATCGGCTAAATATAATTTTAATAACAAGTCGGGAATAACTTTCAGAGCCAGACATTATTGGAGCAGGGTACAACAGAAGCAATTGTATGATCTTAAATTAGATGGAACATTAGCTCCTACAATACATAATTCCATCACTCTTAAAGATAGAAACTTTAATATATTCAACATTGATGCGGTGTATACGTGGCAGTTTGCCCCGGGCAGTTTTATTAATGTAGTTTGGAAAGACCAGGGCGTTTTATTTAATGAGGACTCTCAATCTGATTATTTTAAAAACTTTGACAGAACATTTGCTGAGCCCCACAATAATAATCTTTCATTTAAGATCATCTATTACCTGGATTACCTCGATTTTAAAAAATGGAGGAAAAAGGGATAGCTACCGCTTTCTATAAAAACTTGTATTTTTTTAATTGAGCAGATAGGCACATCTTTACTAAAATTTTTAGTAATGAAGAATGAGCGATATGCTAAAAATTCCATCCATAAAAATACCGGTGGTATTGTGATGTATGTGGATATGAATAGCTTTTTTGCAAGTTGTGAACAGCAACTTGACCCCGCATTAAGAGGAAATCCTGTAGGAGTGTGTCCTTATGAAAGCCCTAACGCGGCCGTAATTGCCGTTTCGCTGGAAGCAAAGGCATTAGGCATTACAAACGGAATGCGTCTGATGGAGTGCAGACAAATCTGTCCTCAATTGATTATAAGACCTTCACAGCCGGTAAAGTACCGTCAGTTTCATATAGCCATTATTAATGTGCTTAAAAAATATTGCAATGATGTAATTTCTAAAAGCATTGACGAAGCGATATTGAATTTTACTTCTTATAAATTGATTTATAAAGACTTCCTTTTGATTGCCCGCCAAATAAAATGTGACATAAAACAGCAGGCAGATTATCTTAAATGCTCTATAGGTATTGCGCCCAATGCTTTCCTTGCCAAGTTAGCAACCGATCTGCAAAAGCCTGATGGCCTCGTTGAAATTAATGCTGATAATATTGACGAGCATCTTAAAAAATTACGGCTAACAGATTTGCCCGGGATTGCTTCAGCAAATGAAAGGCGCCTGCAAAAAGTTGGTATTTATACTCCCCTTGAAATGCGATATGCTTCAATATCTTTACTACGTAAGGCTTTTGGAGGTATTGTTGGCTACTACTGGCATTGCAGGTTGCATTTTTATGAAGTTGATCTGTATGTTAACCAAACAAAAAGTATGGGGGCAGGCAGAACAATTTCAGGGAAGCAAAGTTCATCACTGCAAACATTAGATGCCCTGATAATTTCACTTTGTACAAGGCTGGAACAGCGTATGGTAAAGCAATCAGTTTTTTGCAGACAAGCGCTTTTTTCCGTGGGGTATAAAAACCGCAGCGACTGGAAAACAGTTTTTCATTTTGCTAATCCACTACAAGATGCCATTGAATTTAGGAGTTATATAATGCACCGTATTAAAGAATATGAAATTGCTTGCCCATCTTTAGCAGTTCTGTGTAAAGATGTATTCAGTATAAACATAACGGTGCTTGATTTTATTAAAGAAGAGATTATACAATATAATTTATTTGATAACCGCATTCAACAGGATAAACTGCGCAAGACCATGTACTTAATAAAAAATAAGTATGGCAAAAACAGCGTACGAAAAGCCTGTGAAACCATTGAGCCGGACGTTATGAAAGATGCTATTGGTTTTGGATCTGTGAAAGAGTTGAATGCTGATACAGATGAAGGATTAAATAATTTTTTACTGGAAGATTAATGTTTGTATTGAATCATCTTGTAATATCAAAAGTATCAAAGGATGTTATTGGTTTCTGTTCAATAATTACTTCTTCTACTTTAGCATTTTCAGGGCCTTGCTTACACCAGTTTATAAATTCCTTTAATTGTTCCTCATTGCCTGTCGCTGTTGCTTCCACATTTCCATCTTTTGTATTTTTTATCCAACCTTTTATGTTCAATTGATTGGCAATTTTTTTTGCAGTTGCCCTGTAAAAAATTCCCTGCACTTTACCAGTGATAAGTAGATGAATGGTAGGCATGCATTTAACTTTACAAAATCAAAAAGGGTGGCAGTAAAAATTCCTCTTTCTCTTTTCTTAAAAACAGCCTTCCAATTTCCAACATATCTTATAAGTGACGGCACAAGGTATTCTCCAAATTTGGTTAACTCTACCTGCATCTGAACATTAAAATCGTACACACCTGCGTCATAACTCAGTGAATAATTACGGGCAACAATTTCAAAGGTTCTATCATTGAACCAGGTGGTCATTTCATCTATCACCACATCACTTTTTTTATTTGGCTTTGCTTTTATTGTAAATACGTAACAGCTTGTTTTGTTATGCTCCTCCATATCGATATTCATATCATATTTATCCGCCATATCTTTGTCAAATATTGCAGTTTTGCCACTGATAAAAGGTATGCCGCTTATTTGCTTTCCCGGGTTGAAGAATAGCATTTTTAATTGGGCTTTGTGTTTTTCCATACCGCTTAAACCAGCAGCAGACTGCATTCTGCCTTTTACAATATTGTCTTCCCCGCATATAGTTCCCTTTGTAAAAAATAGTCCGGCATACATTTCCCCGGTGTAGTAATTAAAATTTTTATCGGCATCGTAAATATCTCCTGTTGTTGTTTCTTCCAATACCTTCATGCTTCTGCAATCATTGCTTCTTGTCTGTTTTATTTTACTTCTAAGTGATGCTTTGATGTCTCCGTCTTTATATACCATCCTTACATCATTTAATGCAGTAAAACCTACAATATGTAAAGTGCGGAATGCCTTGTAAAAAGTAGTATCATTCCTAACCCTATCAATAAAGGCCGGAACATTTATTTTACTATTCACCACAACTTCAGACAGGGTAATGACTGTTCCTTCAATATTTACAACAGTGTCATTTCTATTTTGTGCAATGATGGTAAACGGTAAAAAAATAATAAACGTGGCAATGATGTTTTTAAGCATAGTTTGAATTTTGCTTCATACAATGTGATGATGATTAGCAGAGAATTATTATTTTGAAAAGAGCATGCGGTAATCAGTATTAATCTTTCCTTTTGTAATATCATCCAGTTTTCGTTTAAGCAATTTTTTCTTTAATGGTAACAGTAGATCAATAAATAATTTGCCTTCAATGTGATCATATTCATGTAAAATAACTCTTGCCGTTATTCCATTAAATGTTTTGGTATGATGCTCAAAATTTTCATCGTCAAAATCTATAGCAACTTCTTCTTTCCGGTAAATATCTTCCCTAATTTTTGGAATGCTAAGGCATCCTTCATTGTATGCCCACTCTTCTCCATTTAATGAGGAAATATGAGCGTTTATAAAAACACCTTTATACCCTGCATCATTTGGATAATCTTTCTTTTCTTCTTCATCCAGGCTTTCCATAATTTGTACGCTATCCATTACAAATAACCTGATATCCTTATTAATTTGCGGGGCGGCTAAACCTACACCTTTGCTGTTATACATAGTTTCCCACATATCATCAATCAGTGTATTCAATTGAGGATAGTCAGAGGTTATGTTATTACAAACCTTTCTTAAAACCGGTGAACCGTAAGCAAC
>DASYOS010000196.1:0-34837 GCA_036007525.1 Chitinophagaceae bacterium
AAAGTAATTTCTCTTGAAAATTTTTAAATTATTTTCTTTTCTTTTTGTATTGGCAATTTTACTTGTTGCTGAAAATGCTTTTGCTCAAACAGAATTTATTGAGAACAAAGGGCAATGGGATAAAGAAGTTAAGTTTATGACCAATGCCGGCAACGGAGCCTTTTTTCTGCAAAGCAAAGGCTTTACTGTGTTGCAACACGATGCTAAAGATCTGGAAAAAATTATTCATAAACACGCAGATAAAAAGGAAGCGTTGGCTTCAGCCGCCGGAAAATCAACATTGCGCTCACATGCATATGCAGTGCAATTTGTAGGTGCAAATGAAAATGCCGAGATCATCCCTGACAAGCCTCTGCCTTCTGTAAATAATTATTTTATTGGTAATGATAAAAGCAAATGGGCAAGTGATTGTAAGATTTATGGGGGCGTAACTTATAAAAATGTTTACCCCAATATTGATGTTCGGTACTATTCTGATGCCGGTGCAGGATTAAAATATGATATTATTGTTCGCCCCGGAGGTGATATTAATAAGATCGCTTTACAATACAAGGGAGCAGATAATATCTCCATAAAAAACAAAGAACTTATAGTGAAAACTTCAGTAGGAGAGAACAAAGAACTTTATCCCTATTCTTACCAGGTAATTAATAACGAGCGAAAAGAAATTGAAACCAAATATGAGGTTAAAAGTGATGTAGTAAGGTTTAAAATAAAAGAGCATTCTAACAAGAGTACGCTTATCATCGATCCCAGTCTGGTGTTCTTTTCGTATACCGGGAGTACTGCAGATAATTGGGGCTTTACCGCAACATATGGCCCTGATGGAAGTTTTTTTGCCGGTGGAATTGCTTTTGGAACCGGCTTTCCTGTTTCTACCGGAGCATTTAATACTAGTTTTAATGGTGGTGGATTTGATATTGCAATAATGAAACTTTCACCTGATGGTAAAAACCGGGCTTATGCAACCTATTTGGGTGGCAATGATGAAGATCAACCTCATAGCCTTATAGTAGATCCCCAGGGAAATTTAATTCTTGCGGGACGAACAAAGTCTCCAAATTATCCTGGTTCTGTATTCGGTTCTGGCGGTGGATGGGATATTGTGGTTACTAAATTAAACGCTGTGGGAAGTTCCTTAATAGGGTCGATGCGTATTGGCGGAAGTAACAGTGATGGTGTAAATATTAAGGATAAAACTGCTACGCCACAAGGCACTCTCTCTTTAAATAGAAATTATGGTGATGATGCCAGGAGTGAAGTGCTAATTGATGGAACAGGGAATATTTATGTGGCTTCCTGTACACAATCTTTAAATTTTCCAACCACACCGGGTGCCTTTCAAAGAACTTTTGGGGGTAAACAGGATGCTGCTGTTTTAAAGCTTAATCCAAATTGTTCCGCTGTTACCTGGAGTACCTATTTAGGTGGTACTCTGGATGATGCAGCATACGTTTTAGCTTTGGGAGCTAATAATAATTTATTTGTAGCTGGCGGCACGGCAAGTAGTAATCTTTCCGGTATATCTTCAAACGTTATAAGTTCATCTTATTCAGGAGGTGCTTGCGATGGTTTTATTGTAGAGTTATCTAATGATGGGTCAAGTGCATTACGAGGAACATATCTTGGAACTTCTGCTCCAGATCAGATATATGGAATTCAAACAGATAAATCAGGTAATGTATATGTTATGGGTACCACCGAAAGTGGTAACTGGCCTGTAATAGCGGCAAGCATTTTCGGAGCTCCGAATTCAAAACAATTTATTTCCAAGCTTGACCCTAATCTTAGCAGTTATATTTATTCCACAACCTTTGGCTCAGGTTCAGCTTTACCAAATATTTCTCCCACAGCTTTTCTTGTAGATAGATGCGAAAATGTGTATGTCTCTGGATGGGGTGGTAAATCAAACACTTTAGAAGGATATGGCACTGGCACAGTTATCGGTATGCCGGTTATGGGACCTGGTATAATAAAATCAGTTTCGGATCCCTCAGGAAGTGATTTTTATTTTATCGTAATTAAAAAGGATGCCGCTTCCCAATTGTATGGTACTTTTTTTGGGCAGGATGATCCCATAGGCAATGGCCCACCGAATACTTTTGGTGATCATGTAGATGGGGGAACAAGTCGTTTTGATCAAAATGGAGTTATTTACCAGGCAATATGTGCAAACTGCAATAGAACAGTGAATTTTTTTGGAACGCCCGGCTCATGGTCTACCACAAATAATGCAACTGGTGGTGGTAAATGTAACTTGGGAATGCTTAAAATTAGAATGGATTTTGCTGGAGTGGCCGCTGGCCCGCAATCTTCCATTAATGGAGTAGTTAGTGATACTGCTGGTTGTTTACCCCTAAAAGTTGATTTTACTGATACCATTCAAAATGCAAAAAACTATATTTGGAATTTTGGTGATGGATCTGGAAATTTCCCTCAAACCACTTCTGATATTTCTCATACTTATACATCAGTAGGTACTTTTCGCGTAACCCTTATCGCTATTGATCCAACTTCCTGCAATGTTGCTGATACAGGCTATTTAACTATAAGAGTAGGTGATAATATTGCAACACTCAATTTTGTTCCTACAAAAACAGGCTTATGTACTGATCTTTCTTACATATTTACAAATACTTCAACGGCATCATCTGCTCCTTTTAAACCCAATACTTTTACCTGGGATTTTGGCGATGGTACCCGCATTACAACAAGCCAAAACCCGCCGGTAACGCATACCTATGCAGGCCCCGGAACTTATATAGTAAAATTAATTCTTACAGATACATCTTTTTGTAATTCACCGGATAGTGTATCTAAAACAATACGATTATCCCCAATAGTAAAAGCACAGTTTACGACTCCGGCAACTGGTTGTGCCCCTTACAATGCAGTGTTTCAAAACACATCCGCAGGAGGCTTAAATTTTCTTTGGGATTTTGGTGATGGTTCAACCTCAACTCAAGATAACCCAACTCACTTATATCCATCACCGGGGAGTTATACTGTTAAGTTGTATGCATTTGATTCTACCTCATGTAATAAATCAGATTCCACCTCATTTACAATTACTGTGGTTGCTAAACCTGTTGCAGCTTTTACTTTTAGCCCAAATCCTCCTCAGGAAAATACAGCCATACAGTTTACCAATCAATCATTAGGAGCAACAAATTATTTGTGGCGTTTTGGGGATGGAGATAGTTCTACTGCTGTAAATCCGCAGCATTTATTTAATGCAACAGGAACATATACCGTTTGCCTTACTGCAATAAATACTGCGGGCTGTAGCGATAGTATTTGTATGCCAGTGAGTGCGATAATAAATCCTTTGCTGGATGTGCCATCCGCTTTTACTCCGGGCAAATTTGGCGTAAACGGAATTATAACTGTTAAAGGTTTTGGTATAAAACAAATGCAATGGATAATATATAACAGGTGGGGGCAAAAGGTTTTTGAATCAACGAGCCCATCAATGGGATGGGATGGATATTACAAAGGTAAATTACAGCAAATGGATGTTTACACTTATACGCTTGATGTAATATTTTCTGATGGCACTAAGTCCAGAAAGACGGGAGATATTACATTGATAAGATAATTGGTGTGTTATATGCAGGTATTTAAATGAAGAAAGAAAAAATGAAAACTTTAAAATATATAGGACTTGCGGCTTGCAGCTTTTGGCTTGCTGCTTCTGTTTATGGGCAGGATCTTCATTTTTCCCAATTCTTTAATTCTCCTTTAACTACAAACCCGGCAAATACAGGATTTATTCCGGATGCAGATTATCGCATTGCGGCTCATTACAGAAATCAATATTCATCTATAATGGCCGTGCCTTATAAAACAATAAGCATTTATGGAGATGCCCAGGTTTTTAGAGATAGATTTGAAAGCGGATGGCTTGGCTTGGGAGGAGTAATATTAAGGGATGTAGCAGGCAGCGGCAGTTTAACTTCTACAAAAGCATATGCCTCTATTGCATATCATCAAATGTTAGGTAACAGCAGCTTACTTACTGCAGGCTTTAATGTGGGGTGGGCTAATAAAAGAATAGATCAATCTAAATTGACATTTCCTGACCAGTTTGATGGAAAATTTTTTGATAATAAAAAAGTATCTACGAGTGTACAGTTAACTAATAACAACGTGAGTTATTTTGATGTGCAGGCAGGAATGAATTATGCATATTTTCCAACTGAGAATATTTATATCAATGCGGGTTATTCAATTCATCATGTTAACCGGCCCATAGAAAGTTTTATCGATGCAACTGCAGATACTACCCGGATTGATATGCGGCATATCGGATTTTTAAATGCCATCCTTAAAGTAAATGATAATATCATTATTAACCCCAATGCATATTTTACTACACAGGCTAAAGCAAGGGAACTTGTTGTGGGGATGAATGCAGCGTATAATCTTTCCGGGGATGGAGAAAAGCAATTGATTGGTGGCTTATATTACCGAATGGGTGATGCTGTGGTCCCCATGATTGGGTTTGAATTAAAGAATGTTCGGTTTACTTTCAGTTATGACGCAACCACTTCTTCTCTTAAAAATTTTAATGGCTACAGAGGCGCTACTGAATTTAATGTAATGAAGAAAGGCTTTTATGATACATACAATGGCAATCGCAGAGAGACCATGTGCCCCACTTTTTAAACTACGCCTTTTGTTGGTTGGCAGTTCTTAACTCCTTTTTCTTTATCTCAAGTTCTTCTTTCAATTTTTCTATTTCTTTTTTTAGCTCCTCTTTTTGTGTATCTGGCTTTTCCTTTTTTATCTCAATATTAATTTTATCTAAATCAATCTTTTTTATTGCCTGTTCCACTTCTTTAGATATTTTATCCATATCAACCTTCTTAATTGCCTGTTCAACATCCTTAGATATTTTATCTGTATCTATTTTCTTAATAGATTGCTCTACTTCTTTAGATATTTTATCCATATCTATTTTTTTAATAGACTGTTCAACTTCTTTGGATATTTTATCCATATCAATCTTCTTTATTGCCTGTTCCACTTCTTTAGATATTTTATCTAAATCAATTTGCTTCATGGTCAATTCAACCTGCTTTGATATTTTATCCAAGTCAATTTGTTTTATAGTTTTTTCAGCTAACTCTACACTTTTTTTGATGGTTTCCTCCAATCCTTTCGTGTCTATCTGAATATCTATACCATGATTTTTAGGTACAGTATCCAGTATAGCTTTTTCTACTTGCTTATTAACTTTTGCAGAATCCTGGAAAGCCATTGCGGTAAATGCAAAAAGGATAAAAATAAAGATTCCAAAAATGTTTTTGTTAGAAGATTGATTTTTCATTGTAATAAAATTTTATGGTTGTTGACTGCATTAAATAAATTATAAATCAAATATACGAGTTATTTCGTATAAGGATCAAACTCTTAAATATTTTTTGTTTTTTATGCCGGAATTTTTCAAACTTCCTTACAAAGGATTAATTCTTCTGTAAAAAGGTTGCTTTACAGCTAAAAAATTTCTGTTAATCGCCGCTACAATTGATTAATATTTATCACTCACTATATTTACATTATGGAAAGGATAAAACCCACGTTAACTTCTAAAAATATAGATGCATTTAAAGCTATTGTAGGTGAGACATTTGTATTTGTAGATGAAGAAAACCTGTTTAAATATTCACATGATGAAACTGAGAACCTCCATTATCCACCTGAAGTTGTATTAAAACCCCGTTCTGCTGAAGAGATCAGTGAAATATTTAAGATCTGTAATCAATTTAAAATCCCGGTTACGCCACGGGGAGCCGGTACAGGGCTTAGTGGTGGAGCTTTGCCCCATTTAGGCGGAGTATTAATTTCTACAGAAAGGATGAATTCAATAGTAAATATTGATGAAAGAAATTTACAGGTAACAACAGAGCCCGGAGTAATAACAGAAGTTTTGCAAAACGAAGTAAAAGAAAAAGGGTTGTTTTACCCTCCCGACCCCAGCAGCCGTGGCTCCTGTTTTATTGGTGGTAATGTTGCAGAAAACAGCGGCGGCCCAAAAGCAGTGAAATATGGGGTGGTAAAAGATTATGTTATTAATCTTCAAGTTGTTTTGCCAACGGGTGAAATTATATGGACGGCAGCAAATGTTTTAAAAAATTCCACAGGATATAATTTGACCCAGTTAATGGTTGGCAGCGAAGGAACATTGGGAATAGTTACAAAAATAGTTCTGCGTTTAATTCCATTACCGATGTATGATCTGCTGATGTTGGTGCCATTTAAAAGTTTGGAAAAAGCAAGTGAAGCCGTTAGCGCTATTTTTAGGGCAGGATATACACCGAGCGGATTAGAATTGATGGAAATTGATGCATTATTAATTGTAAGCAAGTTTGTTGAGAGTACCGCAGTGCCTATAACTAAAGATACAGCTGCTCATTTAATAATTGAAGTGGATGGAAACCATTTGGAAACCTTAATGCAGGAAATGGAAGCAATTTCTGAACTTTTGAACGGATACGATTGCGGTGAAATATACTTTGCTGATAATGCAGTTCAGAAGGCAGAATTATGGAAGCTGAGGAGGAGAGTAGCTGAAGCAGTAAAAATTGATGGATATACAATTGAGGAAGATACCGTAGTACCCAGGGCAGAACTGCCGGCATTGGTACATGGTGTAAAAGAACTCGGCAAGCAGTATGGTTTTAAAGCGGTCTGTTACGGCCATGCAGGCGATGGTAATTTACACATTCGCATAAAAAAAGAAGGCACAGAAAACAGCCAGGATGATCCTGAAATAATAAAATCTTTGCGGGCATTATTTGCGTTAGTGAAAAAACTGGGTGGTACAGTAAGCGGCGAACATGGCATAGGTTTGGTACAGAAAAGCTTTATGGATATTGTTTTTGATAAAACACAACTGGAATTAATGCGGGGAATAAAAAAAGTATTTGACCCCAATAATATTTTAAATGCAGGAAAAATTTTTGATTGAATCAACAAAAAATATCATTATGAAAATGAGATCGTTTATGCTTGCAGCTTGCAGCTTAATACTTGCAGCTTCTCTTCAGGCGCAGGATGTAAGTGAAAAACAAAAAGGTTATGACCCAACCAATTTTTTTACAGGCGGAAGTGTTTCTTTAGGTGTGGGTAACGGCAGCTTTAATGCAGGATTACATCCACATTATGGGTATACACTTGCCAAATGGATTGATGTTGCCGGCGTGGCGAATCTTGAATATCAAAGCCAGAGGGACGGCTTTAATAATAAATATCGAACAACAACTTATGGCATTGGTGCTTTTACAAGAATATATCCTGTTCAATTTATTTTTATACAAGCAGAGCCGGAATATAATTTTATAAGGCAAAAATTTATACCAGCTAATTCAGGATCAATAACGCTTACAGAAACGCTGCATGCACCCAGTTTTTTAATTGGGGGTGGCTACACTACTTCCCGTTCTGATAAAAATTCTTTTACCTATTTAAGTATTTTAATAGATGTGATAAAAGATATTAATTCCCCTTATGTAGATGGCTATGGCAACCTGGTACCTATTATAAGAGCGGGTGTAAATATTGGATTAAATAGAAAAAAAAAATAATTACTTCATCTTTTTAATTAATTGTTCGCCAATTTTTCCTGCAGCTTTTACAGGGCGTGTTGAAGTTCCTGAAAACGAGGCTGAGGCTGCAATTTCACCGGAATTCATATCCTGTAATTGAATGGTTAATTGTTCCATAAAAGTACTTGTGCCAATAATATGTACTTCGCCAATACCAGTCAGTATATAATCCACTTTTGCTGAGTCTGCAACTCTCATTATCTCCCTGTTATTTGTTCTGTCATTTATAGGCAGATCTACAACACTAAACCCTGCCTGTTGTAAATATGGAATAAATGCTTTTTCTGTAGATTGAGCAGTACATATACAAACAGTATCTGTATTTTGTTTGTTTGATTTTTTTTGAGCTGTAATTTTAATTGGGCCAATTCCTATTTTTTACCTTTAGCTTGCAAAGAGTCTTTTACAGATACGTTGCTGGATGAACATCCGGAGATAAATGTTATCAGTAGGATTAACCATAGTTTTTTCATTTAGAATTCATTTAAGTTTTTATACAGCATTAGGTAAGGTCATTTCTATCTGTAAATTACAAATATGTTATAAATAATTTTCCAACTCCTGTGGCTCATTAATTATTGTCATTCTTTCAACCACGGTGTCATACAAAAATTTTTCTTCCTCCATTTTTTTCATGTGTGCAATAAGATGATCATAGAAGCCATCACTATTTAAGACGAATATTTTTTTATCATGAATACTAAGCTGGTTCCATGTAAGCATTTCAAAAAATTCATCAAGTGTTCCATAACCTCCGGGTAAAATAAGCGCTGCATCGCATTTAGAGTATATCAACGCTTTTCTTACATGCATATCTGCAACTTCATGCAGTTCTGTTAAGCCCAGGTGCTGGTGTTCCCAATCAACCAATACTTTTGGCATTACACCAATTACTATTCCTTTTTTTTCAAGTACTGCATTGGCAACAGCGCCCATAATACCTTTTGTACTTCCGCCATAAACAAGTGTAATATTTTTTTCTGCGAGAATATAACCCAGTTGTTTGGCATGTTCAACATACAAGGGATTATTCCCTGGTTTAGAGCCGCAAAAAACGGCCAAAGATTTAATTGACATAATTTTATTTATCTTGAATAAAATTCACATTAAAAAAATTGAAATCCTAATTTACATTTTATTTTTTCATTAAGAAATTACCTGCTATGTCTCCATGGATACTTTTTTCGTTTGTGATAATTTATTTTATTGTATTACTTATAGTTGCCAACCGAACTTCCCGCAATTCAAATAACGAAAGTTTTTTTATTGGTAACCGAAATTCTAACTGGATGCTTGTTGCATTCGGTATGATTGGCACATCTTTAAGCGGGGTAACATTTGTTAGCGTGCCGGGTACGGTAGGTGCTGCAGGGTTTGCATATTTCCAGGTGGTTATCGGTTATTTTATAGGCTACTTTATAATAGCTTATGTGTTGCTGCCATTGTATTACCGCTTGAATCTTACTTCTATATATAACTATTTATTACAGCGGTTTGGTTTGGCATCTTATAAAACCGGGGCTTTATTCTTTCTTATATCACGTACATTAGGTGCTACTGCAAGGTTGTACCTGGTTATAAATGTGCTGCAAATATTTATTCTTGATCAAATGCAGGTGCCTTTTTGGCTAACAACCTTTATCATTTTGGTGATGATATTATTATACACATTTAAAGGGGGCGTAAAAACTATTGTTTGGACAGACACTTTACAAACGACCTTTATGTTATTAGGATTGATTATTTGTGTAATATATATAATGACTAACCTCAATTTATCTTTTGGGGAAACCATGACCTCACTAAACAATCATGGTTATACGAAGATATTTAATACAGACTTTAACAGTCCCGGGTTTTTTCTTAAACAGATTGTAGGAGGAATTTTTATTACTGTTGCAATGACGGGACTTGACCAGGAGATGATGCAAAAAAATATTAGCGTTCGTAACCTTAAAGATTCTCAGAAGAATATGATTTCATTTAGTTTCATTGTTCTGGTGGTAAATTTCTTATTCCTGCTGTTAGGAGGCTTATTGTATTTGTATGCAGAAGGCAATGGCATCGCAATAAAAGGTGATGACCTTTTTCCAACAATTGCTTTGCAGTTTCTTCCACATTTTATCGGTATAATTTTTATTATTGGTCTCATCTCTGCATTATTCCCCAGCGCAGATGGAGCAATAACAGCACTTACCTCATCTTTTTGTATAGATATTCTTGGGCTAAAAAGAAATAAAAATACAGATGAGGCTTCTCAAATTCGTACAAGAAAAATAGTCCATCTTACTGTGGCTTTAATATTTATGATATGTGTTATGATATTTAAAATGATTGATAATAAATCCATTATAACAGTTATTTTAAAAGTGGCAGGTTATACATATGGACCGCTATTGGGATTATTTTCGTTTGGAATATTAACCAATAGAAAAGTAAATGAGAAGCTTGTAACTTTTGTTTGTCTGGCCGCACCGCTGATATGCTTTGCAATAGAATATTTCCATAAAGAATTATTAGGAAAGTTTCAAATCGGCATTGAGCTTTTGCTAATTAACGGCATACTAACTTTTATTGGATTGTATTTGATATCAAAGCCTGTTCTCATCTCTCCTGAAGTTAAGCCCATACTGTATGACGGAGCTGATCAATAAAAAAGCTGAGGCATATGCAAAAATTTTTTCTTCGATTGAAGATAAATTGCTTGTTGAAATTAGCACCCATACAAATAATCATCCACATGCACAAATGCTAAGCGGGCATGTGCAGGGAAAATTTTTAGAAACGATCAGCTGCTTATTACAACCAAAAAAAATCTTAGAAATAGGAACATTTACCGGGTACAGTGCATTATGCCTTGCAAAAGGCTTAACCGATGATGGAGAACTACATACAATAGAGTTAAGGGAAGAAGACGCCAAAACTGCGCAATCTTTTTTTAGCAAATCATTATATAATAAAAAAATAATTTTGCATACAGGCAATGCATTAGATATTATTCCCAAATTAAGAGGAACGTGGGATATAGTATTTATTGATGCGGATAAAGCAAGCTATATTGATTATTACGAATTAACTTTGCCGCAGGTAAAAAAAAATGGATTAATTATAGCTGATAATGTATTGTTTCACGGCGAAGTATTAGACGAAAGTATTAAGGGCAAAAACGCAAAAGCCATTCAGGCTTTTAATATACATATAGCGAATGATAAGAGAGTTGAACAGGTAATGCTGACAGTTAGAGATGGTTTATTATTGATGAGGAAATTGTAATACACTCTTTATGAAAAAAATTTCTTTCTTTATTGGATTGTTTTTTTGTTGCTATGCAACTTTTTCTCAACGCGTAACAGCGGAGCAATACGTGCAAACGTATAAAGAAAATGCAATGCGTGAAATGAAGCGCATGGGTGTGCCAGCTGCAATTACCCTTGCACAAGGCATACTGGAAACTGAAAGTGGTAACAGCGAGCTACTAAAAAAATCAAATAATCATTTTGGTATCAAATGCAAAAGCAGCTGGACTGCAGGTGGTGTTAGTCATGATGATGATGCGCTTGGCGAATGCTTTCGCAGCTATAAAAATGCAGAAGAGTCTTATAGAGATCACTCAAATTATTTACGTGGAAATGAGCGTTATGCGTTTTTATTTAAGCTGGACCCCAGGGATTATAGAGGCTGGGCCTATGGACTAAAAAAAGCGGGTTATGCAACCAATCCGAAATATCCTGAAATGCTGATTAAATTTATTGAAGACAATAATCTTCATCAATATACAATGATGGCTGTTAATGATGTTCCCCAATTTAATTCTGACAAATACCTTTCAGATAATGAGGAAAAAACCAAACCTGTTCTTGAAATTTTATTTGTTCCAAAACAAAAAATTTATATAAATGGTTGTAAAGCCAGTTACGAATTAAAAGGTACATCACTACTTGCAATTGCCGGTGAAAACAATATCAATCTTAATAAATTATTAGCATACAATGATCTTGAAAAAGACGGGTTATTACAAACAGATCAGTTTATTTTTTTAGATAAAAAATCAACAGAAGGTAATAAGGATTTTTATATTGTTCAAAAAAACGAAACCCTTTACGATGTGGCGCAAAAAAATGGTATCCGGTTATCGAATTTGTATGAGTATAATAATTTGAGAGTAGATGAAAAGATATACGCAGGAAGCAAACTTAAATTAAGAGAATTAAAAATTCAACCTTCCCTTGTAAAAGCCCCGCCTGTTAATGCACAGATAAAAACGTATGAGGTTCAGTCCAGAGAAGGGCTTTATGCAATATCAAAAAAATATGGTGTTACGGTTGCCCAGCTAAAAGAATGGAATAACTTAACTGATGACAACTTAAAAGTAGGCCAGCAAATTATCGTTTCAAAATAACGTATGGAGCTAATTACAGTACACAATAAACAATTTAAGCCTTACATTTCTGCAGATAAAATAAATGAGGAAGTAAAAAGAGTTGCTTCAGAGATCAATAGTGATTATGCCGGCAGAAAACCATTATTTATAGCCATACTCAACGGCTCTTTTATGTTTGCTTCAGATCTTTTTAAAGAGATTACTATCGAAGCAGAAATATGTTTTATAAAACTGGCTTCCTATAAGGGAATAAAATCATCAGGGCAGGTAATAACTGCAATAGGATTGGATGTTGACCTTGTTGGCAGAGAAATAATAGTAATAGAAGATATTGTTGACACCGGCAATACGCTGTCAAAATTTTTGCCGCAAATTAATCATCACCATCCCGCCTCATTAAAAATAGCAGCCCTTTTGCATAAGCCCGAAGCAATGGTACATCCCATTAAAATAGATTACCTGGGTTTTAGTGTTCCTAATAAATTTTTATTGGGTTATGGATTGGATTATGATGGCTTAGGAAGAAATATAAAAGAGATTTATCAATTGGTGTAATACAAATGTGAAACGTGAGAAGTGAAATATTAAACGTGTGACTTACTCTCACGTTTCATATCTGCCGTTTCACGATTTAATACCTTCTTAAATGAAATGTAATTTTCATATTACATGTATTAAAAAGTTATTGCGTAAGTTATTATTCGCCATTTCTTTTTTAACGCTGAGCTTTGGTTTATCTGCACAATATTATATTAGGGGGGAAGTAAAAGATGAAAAGAACCAGCCATTACAAAATGCAAAGATTTATTTACACTCCAACCGGTTACTTTATTTTAGTGGCAACCTTGGAGGTTTCGGAATTCTTACTTCAAAAATTTATGACTCATTAACTTTTAACGCTGATGGGTATGAGCCAAAATGTATTGGTGTTAAAACCGATACTTACCAACAGGTAAATTTAAAACTGCTTCATCCAAATATAAATCTGCAAAAGCAAAGGCTAGTCTCTATTGCAGTTAATACAGAAAATAATTACAGCCGAAACCTGATGTTTGGTAATGAATCATACAGTAACCTTGTAGAGAATAGTTTTCTAAAGGCTGATAGATTCCCTGTTACAGAATTTTCAGTTAGAGCAGATAAAGCATCTTATACAAATATTCGCAGACTTATCAATCAAAAAAGTATTGTGCCTGAAGATGCGGTAAGGATAGAAGAAATGCTGAATTATTTTAATCTTAATTATAAGCAACCTGATAAAAATGAAACTTTCAATATTCAGTCGCAATTAACTTCCTGCCCATGGAATTTTAATCACCAGCTTTTATTTATAAACCTAAGTGCACAAAAACTAAACCTGGAAAGCGTGCCACCGGGTAATTTTGTTTTTCTTATAGATGTATCAGGGAGTATGGATATGCCTAACCGCCTACCGCTTTTAAAAACATCTTTTCAATCACTTGTAAAAAATTTGCGGGATAAGGATACTATCTCTATTGTAACATACGGTGGATCAGTAGGTGTATGGCTGCCGCCAACCAGTGGTGGTGAAAAACAAAAAATTATCCAGGCAATAGAAAAATTAAATGCTGAAGGCGATACGCCGGGTGAAGCGGCTATACGGGCAGCCTACATGCTTGCAAGAAGCAGTTTTATAAAAGGAGGAAATAACAGGATCATCCTTGCTACTGATGGCGATTTTAACGTGGGCCAAACTACAGAAAAAGAACTGGAGGAATTGATAACAAAAGAGAGGAGGTCGGGAATTTATCTTACATGCCTGGGTGTTGGAATGGGCAATTACAAAGATTCAAAAATCGAAGCTTTAGCTAAAACAGGAAATGGAAATTTTGCTTACATAGATGACATTAGAGAGGGAGAAAAAATTTTGGTTAAAGAACTTACACAAACCTTATACACTGTTGCAACTGATGTATGCATAAACGTACAGTTTAATCCCGAAATGGTAAAAGAATACAGGTTGATAGGGTATGATAATAAAAAGAATGTGATAACAGATTCTGCCAGCATATTGGAAGGCGGAGAAATTGGTTCCGGCAATGGCATTACGGCTGTATTTGAGATAATACCTACAGAAGAAAATATTTATGATGCTGACCCATCGCTGCTGGAAGATATTGCCACACTAAAATTAAATTATCGTTTGCCGAATGATACTACACAAAAAAACCTGCAATATGTTTGTCCTCCTTACTATGAAGAGTTTAGGTTTATAAGCAAAGACCTGCAATTTGCATCTGCAATAACAATGTTTGGACTAATATTACGCAATTCAAAATACACTTCAAATGTTTCGTGGAAAGAGATGGAAAGAATAGCAAAAGCGTCAATAAATACTAATGATTATTTGCAAAGTGAATTTATTGTACTTGCTGATAAAGCAAAAAAACTCTATCAAAAAACAGAACAGAAAAAGAAGAGGCTAACAAATTTCTAATTAAAAGTCTCCCTAATTTTCTCCCAGAAGGACTTATCATTTTTATCAGGATGGGGCTGAAAGTTTTGGCTTCCCTGCATTTTTTCCAGGATATCTTTTTCTTCTGAGGATACATGTTGCGGCGTCCAAACATTAACATGTATCAACTGATCTCCTTTTTCATAACTGCTTATTCCAGGGAACCCTTTCCCTTTTAATCTGAATATTTTACCGCTTTGTGTGCCGGGTGGAATTTTTATTTTAGCTCTTCCATCTATCGTAGGCACTTCTATTTGCGTACCAAATACGGCATCAGGAAATGATATGTACAAATCATAAGCAACATTTAACCCATCTCTTTGCAAATGTTCATGCTGTTCTTCTTGAACTAGTATTATCAGATCGCCAGGTGGCCCACCCCGCTCACCAATATTACCTTTACCGCTCATGCTTAATTGCATACCATCCTGTACACCGGCCGGTATATCCAGCGTAACGGTTTCCTCACCGTATACTCTTCCATCGCCTTTGCATGCGGTACACTTATTCGTTATGGTATTTCCTTCGCCATTACAGGCAGGGCAGGTGGCAACGGTTTGCATTTGACCCAGAAAAGTATTTTGAACTCTCTTTACCTGTCCGTTACCTCCACAGGTTCCGCATGTTTGTACAGCATTTTTATCTTTAGCACCCGATCCATTGCAGGTATTACAGGAAACATATTTTTTTACTTTTACGGTTTTAGTGGCCCCTTTTGCAATTTCCTCAAAATTTAGTTTTATTTTAATTCTCAGGTTGTTGCCTCTTACACCTTTGCTTCTACCGCCTCGGCTTCTTCCTCCTCCAAAAAAATTTCCAAACACATCATCACCGAAAATATCTCCAAACTGGCTGAAGATATCTTCTGTATTCATTCCGCCAAAACCTCCGCCTCCACGTCCTGCTCCAAAAGCGCTATGCCCAAACCTGTCGTATTGAGCTCTCTTATCCTGGTCACTTAATACTTCATAAGCTTCTGCCGCTTCTTTAAATTTTTCTTCAGAAGATTTATCCCCCGGGTTTCTATCCGGGTGAAATTGCATGGCAACTTTTCTGTAAGCTTTTTTTATTTCGTCTGCCGATGCTGATTTGCCAACACCCAATATTTCGTAAAAGTCTCTTTTTGAAGCCATACCCCTAACCCCTAAAGGGGCATTTAAATTTTAATTATTTACTTTGAATTTCTACAGTATTAATTTTTTTATCTATATAATAAACTCACTCAAAAACTCCCCTTTAGGGGGGTGGGGGATTATTTCCCTACAATTACTTTTGCAAACCGGATAAGCTTATCATTTAAATAATATCCTTTTTCAATCTCATCAATAACTTTTCCTTTTTTGCTTTTGCCTTCAACAGGCACCTCTGCAATAGCTTCGTGTTTATGAACATCAAAATCAGTGTTAATACTTTCCATTGCCTTTAATCCCTTTGATTGCAGAGTATTTCTGAGCTTATTAAAAACAAGTTGTATGCCTTCAATTATTTGTTGCGGATTATCCTGATTGCTATCGGAATTCATTTGTTTTTCTGCCCGGTCACAATCATCCAATACTTCAAGCATAGAAATTATAACATCTTTTCCTGCGGTTTGCATTAATTCAATTCTTTCCTTAGCATTCCGTCTTTTAAAATTGTCGAATTCAGCAAACAGCCTAACATATTTATCCTTTTGAACTTCAATTTCATTAGTAAGTTTTAATATTTCCACTTCTTTGGGGCTATTAATTTCACCTTCTGGATTCTCAGTTTCGTTAACCTCATCATTTACGAATTCATTTAATGTGTTTTCCTCCTTATCATTAACATCTTCCATAGAATTAGCAGTATTCTTTTTTGTTTCCATATTTGTAATTGTAATTTTTTTTACCAGTATAAAACATGAGCCTGACGATATTTATTCTGGCCGGCAAAGGTAGGGGAGTCAAACATTTTGCCAATAAGAAATATTAGACAAATTGACACAATAAGATAATAAAAATAAAAGGCTATTTAACTACCTGGAATTTACCCGAATCGATGATCTTACCTAACTTGTCTCGTAACTGGTAAATATAAACACCCCGATAAAAATCTGTTAGAAGGATATTAATTTTGGGAGTAACAGTTTTTAGATCCAGCACTTTTTTGCCGATAAAATTAAATATCTGAAGAGATGAGGATTTATCATAATCTTTTTGAAATTCGAAATTGATTACGCTAACTGCAGGGTTTGGATAAAACCGCATAGTTTTCATGGCAGGGCTTGTAGAACCTGCTATTATTGGTTTATTCTGAGCGAAGCTGCCCGAAATAAATAAAACAGTAAAAATGAATATGTAAAAAATTTTCTTCAATACTTAAAATTACATTTTTTTATTAAAATATGATCAACTTTAACCTTAAAACGATCTTATTCTGAATCTTTGACAGTATAAAATTCCTTTTGTTTAACTAAGCGGGAATTAATTGTATTTCGATAAAATTTTATGAATTACATCAAAATCAGGTATATCAGAAGCGTTTTCAAGTACTTCAGCATAACGTACCAAGCCTGCTTTATCAATTACAAAAGCGCTTCGCTTACTTACTCCCTGCATGTTGAACCCAAAAATGGTATATAATGAGCCATAAGCTGCTGAAACCTCTTTATTAAAATCACTTAATAGCGAAAAATTGAGACGTTGCTCATCTTTATATTTTGCCAAAGCATAAACTGAATCAACAGAAATACCAAGTACTTCGGCATTGCTGTTATTATAATAACTGATGTTGTCTCTTACCCCGCACAATTCTTTTGTACAGGTTCCCGTAAATGCCAAAGGGAAAAACAGCAGCAAAACGTTTTTACCTTTATAATCGCTAAGAGAAACTTTGTTTTTTTCTGAATTGTATAAGCTAAACTCAGGCGCTATTGATCCTGTTTCAATTTTCATTTTTTATAAATTTCAGGTGAAGATAAAACGTTAGCAGAATGATTACCAAATCTCGTAGGCCAGCGCTTCTTTGATCTTTTTGGATCGTTTCTTTTTTTTACTGAATAAAACAAATGCTGTTGCAACCACAGCTGTAACAGTTAATATTTGTAATGCTAAAAAATTTGTATCGGTCTTTTTTTGAAAATTTATTTCACTGCTCATGGTAAATAATTAAAACTTGGTGAATCTTTTTTTATAACAGTATTAAACAAAGAATATAAAAATCATGCCACATGAAAAGTTAAATTAATGTATTAGCTTTATGGTTTCAACACATAAAAAATAAAGAAATTGAAACTCCGGAAGAAATTTAAAAAGCTTTCAACTATTTTAGTAATGATATTAACGTATCGGCAGTAAAAATGTAGCTACAGGCGTATGCACATCTACTGATTGAACAAATTCACAGGTAAAATCAGTTCCCACCTGTTTTTTCCTGTGGCACCAAAAAGATCCTTATCTAATAAATAACTATACCGTATACCAAAAGTTACATTGGCTTCATTCCACCATTTGGTATCAAAATATAATTCCCCTCCGGTTGATCTGAAATTAGCTGAAAACTTGGCCCCGTTTGTAAAAAAATCATTTACATGTGTATGATCATAAAACAAATTTGCTCTCAATCTTAAAAGATAAACTATGCTTGCAAAGCCTGCATCTGGATAAAGCAATGGCAAATGATAATTGGCTCCCCATTTTGTCATCTCATGTAAATTCTCTGACTGGTACCCTCTTGAAAAGGGAAACCCACTCGAGAAATTGAGCTGACCCACTGTATCTTTTTTTAAATAAGCACCATTTAAAACTATATTATGATTGGTTAAAAATCCAGGTAAGTACAAATTTCCATTTGCTATAAATTGAGATCCTTCATAATTAGTTAATGCTCTTTTATAACCAAGTGATAAAGTTTGGGCAAGCTGGGGGTAAATATTTTGTTTTGCTTTTTGTACCTGATTACTAATAGTGAAAAAATTACTGATGTAACTGTATGATATCTTACCCAAAGTATCTTTATAAACTCCTTTAAAATTGGATTGATTATAAACAAATCTGCTTCCGATATTCATAAAAGTATTGGATCTTCCTTTACTTAAATTCAGAGGGATGTTAAATCCTCCCTGTGGCTCGAGCTCATTCCAGTAAACTGTTTTGCCATGATATCTTCCTCTTCTATCAATAGTATAATCTGCCCCCGCAGATAAATATGGGAACAATGCACTATATACCGCGTTAAAGCCAACTCTCTTCCATTGTTCTGCACGGTTATAGGTAAAAGATAATTGCGACTGCAGCGTGTTTAAAATATTTTCACTTACAAGAGTTAGTTTATATTCAGGATCATCAACCAATGGTTCTATGCTATGAAAATTTAGCAAGCCAAATGATTTTTTATATTTTGATACGGGTAAAGGTTCGTTTGGTACTGAATATAAAAGGTTGGCATTGGTTTTATGAAGAGCAGAGATTCCAAAGCTTGAAGTTGGGGTATTGAATTGTTCAGGATTTATCGCTTTCCAGGATATCAATAACTTATCTACAAGTTGCAATTTATATCCATTTGCAGTAAAAGTGGACCAGGCCAGTTTATTGTTGCTTATTGCAGGATAATAATATCCCATCCCCTCATTGCTTTTAGTTTGTAAAAGGAATAATTTTTTATCAGCAAAACTATAAGCGTATAAATTATCTGTCTCACTATAAGATGCTGAGAAATAGATAGTGTCATGCGAAATTGCGGGAAAACCAATAATGTTAAATGCAAATGGAGTTAAATATTCTGCATCTCCGGTAGCTGTATTTATTAACCCCAGAGACATTTGCCCTTTATTGTTTCTTACTGCAGTAATTATTTTATTGCCATAAAATTTAGGGTATGTATAAAATAAATTTTCCGGATTTGGGACCAAAGTTAAAACATCGCCATTTGAAGTATTAAGGATTTTTAAAACTGATTTGCCGTACGGGTTTACTTCCACAGCTACTACTTTTGTTCCATCATCGTTAATATCAGGAGCAAAATATTTTGTGTGATGAGTAATCGTTTGCTGCCTGCCAGTACTTATGTCCAGTATTTGCAGATCGCTATAATTCCTGTTTCCCCATCGTTTATCAGATTGGTATGATGCATATACGATCTTGCCATTGCGGTAAGAAAAATGATTATCAATGGATACATCTTTTACCCTGATATTTTTTTCATCTTTCCCTTTACGAATTATGAATGAATGGATTTTTTTATAACTGCTTTTTACAAGCACGATCTCATTTTCATTTATAAAGGCCGGATATTCCTCATTAATGTATTGCCTGCCTGTTCGGTAGGCAGGTTTATTGGGAAGTGTGTTATCAAATTTATTTTTAAAATAATTCAAAGCATCATTTCTAAATTCAATATAATTTTTGCCTGAATATTTTTTTATTGCTTTTTGAAAAGGATAGAATAATCCTTTAAAAGCTGCGGCATCATGGGTTACATTTTTCCAGAAATCATCGCCATATTTTTCTCTTCCATAAGCCACTAATAAATATCCCAAAGCATAGTGATCGGGCACAAAATCTTTATATGAGCCATTGCGCAGTTTCATCCAGCTGTATTTTTTATCTGCCTGCCATAAAGAGCGGAAATCTTTATAAAAAAATGGCAAACTACCACGGCCCTGCCTGCTTACGTTTGTTTCATTAAACACAGCATCTCCTTCAAAAAACCAATTGGGAATGGATGCACCATTTGCGAAGGCCTGGCCTTCATCTCCAAATAATATTTTAAAAAGATTGGATAAGCCAACATTAAAATTGCTGTACTGCTGCACATGCCTGAACTCATGAATGGAAAGCTGGTCAGCCCATGGCAAACTTCCTAATTCAAAACTATTTTGTAAAGGCGTTAAAAAAAATTCACTGCGAAAGGGCCCCAGGCCTACATATCCATTGGAAATGGTAGTTTGATTTTGCAGCACTATATTTATCTTTCTGCTTTTTGTTCCAATAGTATTTTGTGTTGTTCTGTTTAAATAAGAAATAATATTTGCTATTCTTTTTGCAGATGAATCAAGATTTGAAGGGAAAATAATTCTTGCTTCAGGCGTATTTACCTGGTTCCATTTTACAGAAGGCGGAGTGCCGCCAAATTGTTGGGCATACGTCCCTCTTGTAATAAAGAATAGTAAAAAAAATAAAAATGTGGTTTTAAAGTTTAGTTTCATAGACGATTTTTTTTTCTGCTCCAAAGGAGTCCTATGGACGATGGAATCCTAAGGAACAAGTTAAGTAATTATCCGAATCTCCGATCCTACATTTCATAAACGTGATATTCACAAATGTAGTTTTACCTTCATAAATAAATTTTAGGGTTAATGAAGTTATATAAAGAGAATATTACAAATGAACTGAAAGTATGGCAAAGGCAAATGCTTGGGAAACCTACAAGATTGAATAACCTTGCAAAGAAGGTTCAGACAAAAATAAATAGTTGGATACCTGAAAAAATTCATAGAGCTATAACTGCAACTATTAAGCAAATGGTAAGGGCAGTTTTGTTTGGTGCAAAATACACCACACAAAATCCGATAAACGAAGATGATATCGAAATATTGGAAATTCGGGTATCTGAAAAAATAAAATTGTATAGAAACACGGCGGCCGTAGAGGGAGGTATAACAGGTGCAGGCGGCATTTTACTTGGATTAGCAGATTTTCCGTTGCTCCTTGTTATAAAAATTAAATTACTCTTTGAAATTGCAGCATTGTATGGATATAACACCGATGATTATAAGGAAAGAGTTTACATACTTCATATTTTTCAGCTTGCATTTTGCAGTCATGAAGAAAGAAGAAATGTTTATTTAAAGATGGTAGATTGGGAAGAGAAAAGCAAAGACCTTCCTGATGATATTCATCAATTTGACTGGCGTACATTTCAGCAGGAATACAGAGATTATATAGATCTTGCAAAAATGGCACAGCTGATTCCTGTTATTGGAGCTCCGGTAGGTGTTGTTGCTAATTATAGTTTGATAAAAAAATTGGGTATTACTGCAATGAATGCGTATAGAATGCGGTTACTAATTAACGTTGAAGATTAAACCCTAATGAAGACAATTGATGAGGTATATAATGGGTTTGTTGAGCAATTAAAAACGATTTATGATGAAAGGGAATCAGCAAACATTGCTGATTGGGTTTTTGAAAGCATTGCAAATAGTAAAAGATTAGATAGAATTACAGACAGGCAAAAAGTATTAAATAATTCAACAATTCAAAAGTTAAGCAATGTTCTGGAACAGCTTTTAACGCACAAGCCTGTACAATATATTTTAGGAGAAGCCTGGTTTTATAAAATGAGATTGAAAGTAAATAAAAATGTGCTTATACCAAGGCCTGAAACTGAAGAATTGGTTGAATGGGTTGTAGAAGAAGTACGAAGTACGATGCACGATGTACGATGTAAGATTGAGGATGTACGTAAAGCATCTAACAACATCCAACGTCCCACATCTGACATCGCACGTATCCTCGATATTGGAACCGGAAGCGGCTGCATTGCAATTGCATTAAAAAGAGAATTACAAACGGCAGAACTTTATGCGATTGATATAAGTAATGATGCCTTGCTTGTAGCAAAGCAAAATGCCACCGATCAAAAGGTAGAAATTAATTTTTTGCAACTTGATTTTTTAAATGAACGTCAGTGGCCATTATTGCCATCCTTCGATTTCATCATTAGTAACCCGCCATATATACCGGAAAATGAAAAAAGCAAGCTTGCGAAAAATGTTGTTGATCATGAACCGCAGGTTGCATTGTTTGTAACCGATAGTGATCCTTTTATTTTTTATAAAAAAATAGCATCATTTGCTGATAACCATCTAAAAGAAAAAGGTAAAATTTTTGTTGAAGTGCATGAAGATTATTCCAAAGGTGTACAAAAAATATTTGAAGAAAAAAATTTCAAAATAGAAATGAAAAAAGATATTTATGGAAAAGACAGAATGGTTAAAGTATTTAGGTAGCCAAATCCTAAAATCTATTAATCTTAAAAATCCTAATCTATTTTTGCCCTGCAACTGATGCGGAAGTGGTTGCCCCTAATTTTTTTGCTACCTGCATCACTCTTACAATATCGCCCCAGCTAACCAGGGAATCTGCATTTACTACTACGGCAGGTTTTATGCTGTCGCCCATATGTATATGAGTTCTTAAAGCAGACTCAAGAGAATCAAAAATAATTTTATTCTGACCAACATACAGCTGGTTATTTTTATCAATACTTACAACTACGCTTTGTTTGGCCTTTGCATCACTTTTGGCTTTGGGATTACTTACCCTTATAACATTAGGATTAGCCAGCGTGGAAACAATTAAAAAGAAAAACATAAGGATAAACAATATATCATTCAACGGCCCCGTATCCAATTCTGCATGATGTTCTTTTAATCTCTTTCTTAAACTCATTTACTAAGTTTGTAGTTTGAAGTTTGTGGTTTGAAGTCTTACTGATTTTTATTGTTAATAGCTTTTATATCCCATTAATCTTTATAATCTCATAAATCCCGGTTCAGACAAATTATTTTGTGGGCTCTTGTAAAATGTCAATAAATTCTGCGCTGGCAACATCCATTTTATTTTCGACATGATTTATTTGCGCAGTTAGATAACTATGACCTATAAAAGTTAATATGCCGATGATCAAACCTGTGGCTGACGTTATCATCTTTACATAAATACCATCGGCGATTGTATTAAAATTATATTCGCTGCTTCCGGCAATACCTTTAAACAACTGCAGCATCCCAATAATTGTTCCCAGGAAACCAAATAACGGAGCTATTCTGGCAATGATTGAAAGCACGGGAAGATTTTTTTCCATTTTATACATTTCCAGCACCCCAACATTATCCATGCTTTTTTCAATAGCGTCAATGGGTTTACCAATACGCTGAATGCCCTTATCAATCATCCTGGCAACAGGATGAGTATTATTTTTTGAAAAACTTCTTGCAGCTGCAATATTACCTGTTACAATATGATCACGAATAATACTCATAAAATTGTCTTCTATCTTACCTGCTTTGCGTATTGCAATTAGTCTTTCAATAAAAAAGAAAATTGCTGCTGCGAATAAAAGGGCCAGCGGTATCATGAGCACCCCTCCTTGCATTAAAACATCCCAAAGAGATTGCATTTGTGGTGCTGAAGTAACCTTCGTTGAATCAACTTGTAAAAAAAATAATTGCATGAAAATTTTGGTTTAGGATCCCGAAATTTTCGGGACAGGCAAATGTAAAGAGTAAATCGGTTACGAATGGTTGAGGAAATAATTTTAACGAAAATGTTAATGATGTGATGGTAGTTAGCCTTTGATGGAATCTATATAGTTATTTCAAATACCCCGTCAGCCATCGCATTATGTTTAAAGCAAACTGTTTATTATCATTACCCGGGGTATTCATTCCCATTTTACCTCTTTCTGATGGTTCGAATAGCAAAGCCATTAAAGCCCAAGCATCAGTAACTACCACTTTTCCTTTTCCATAATTGAACGCTATACCAAGAGACCGGAATCCATCAGTTTTGATGCCAACTCTTGACGTACGGTCTTCGGGGTCTATACTCATAAAATCCACTGCTGATTTACTTAATTTTAGCAGTATTGAAGAACCTCTCGGGCCAATTATTGTTTTACTTGCAAGTGTTTGCACCTTTTTTATTCGTTCTGAGATATTTCTTCCTTTTAGTATCGGGTGATTTCCAAGCAGTGAATCCGCTTCGGAGAAATAGATGTAGGAAGGATTAATGGTAAAGCGATCTCTAAGAAGTCCATGGAGTGAATCGTGTGTAGTTTCAATTTCTTTTGTTTGAATACCGAATGTTTGTAAGACCTCATCAAATAGGGGCCAATCATGATGGGTAAAAGTGAGCAGAGCACCACCTTGCAGAACCCAGTTATTTAATAGCTGGATCTCATCTTTCTCAAATTGTCCTCCTCTAATAATAAGAAAGTTTGTTTGTGCCAATGATTGCTTTGTAAAAGAGCCCAAATTTTTCACAACCTTAAATCCATCGTTTGTAAGAAGGTTGATCATGGCTTTAATATCGTTTTCTAGAGAAACGACTGTTCTAATATGATGTACATAATCCACTAATATAGTTGGGCAATTTGATTGGCATACAGGATTTATGACGCTTACATCAAAAGTAGTATCAGCAATAGGTCCATCTTTTAAAACCCGGCTTCTGCGGGCACCATACTTTTCTTTTGCAGCCTGGGCTTGTAATTCAAATTGTTCCTTTTTTAATTTATTGTTCGTTGTCACATAAAAAGAACTCATGCTCTTGTGTGCATAATAGCTTGTGGGGTAGTTATCTACATTCATTTTAAATAGCATCCCTGCTATATCAAACTTTTGTTGTATTAAAAACTGATTGGCCACATTGTCTATAAATGGTTCGGGTGGCATGGGTTTCATTCCAGGTTTTCCTGCCAAAGAATCATTCCGGGCTATAATGTATTGTTCAATATTAAATGAAGGCTTAAAAAAATCATCAGGTAAGTTGTACTGAAGTATTAATGATCTAGTATTATAGAGATCAGCTTTTTCTTTGTTGCCTGTTTTATAAAAAAAGGCTCCCATGTCCTTATTTGCCGTGTAGCTAGTGGAATACCAATCGACATTCATTTTAAATAAAGTGTATGCCTTTTCTGTCATTCCTGCATTTAGGTAAGCATTAGCAACCATATTGTTTAGATATTCAGGAGGAGGTACATTCTTGTGGAGTAATTTCGAAAGACCCCTGTAGTCCGCTTTTATTGCAGAATCTATTTTCAATAATGTATCTGAAATAAATGTTTGCTTTTTATATTTTAAAACTTGTGCTCTTGAAAAATAAACGTAAGCCCTGTCTTTATCATTTGTCACCACATAATAATCCATCATGTTTCGATAGAGTACGAGGTTCGGACTGAAATGATCTAGGGAAAGCTTGAAAAGCTTGTATGCCTTGTCATACATCTTTTTTTTGATGAATGTGTATGCTCTATCATTAAGATGAGAAAATGCACTGTCTGAATGGTTGCTAAGTGCTAATGCAAAATATATTTGCTTTTGATTTAGATTGGTAATGATTTTATTATCTTCTCTTTGATCCGATAAAAAGTTTTTATAAGCTCTTACATATAATTTATTCAAAACCCCTTTCCATCTTTTATCTTCATGCAAAGGGGTTAGTATTTCATTAGAAATAATTTCATCAACTTGATTATACTTTAGCCCTTCTAAATTAGAAATTTGCTCCAATTGATAAAAAGCGCTATCTGGTATATGGCATAGCATCCATGAATAAACGGCGTTATCTATGTCGTAAACTCTAGTTTTTTTTCCTAAAATATTAAATGCAAGAGAATAAGTATTTGCTGCCCTTTTATAATCTTTTATTTCATAAAAAGAATCTGCTTTATCAATAAGGTCAATGTATTTTTTTAGATTAACTTGGCTGAAGGATAGTGATGTGAAGAGCGAACAATAGAAATATAGTATAACTTTTTTCATAAGAAATAAATAAATAATTGATTACTCAATTATTTATTAAATGTTACTATTGCGAATATAAATAAATCTTAGTTAGTCTATACTTTAAATTGGTTACTCTTCCCGATGAACAAGATCCATTGAAAAAGCAGGAAGACAAACGCTCCAGTATTCGCATTCTTCTTCAAAAGGATTTGAGTAGCGAACACGACTACCTTTTTTAATTAAAATACTTTCTCCGGCGCTAACAATGACTTCTTCTCCATCAATTTCAAACTTTTTTTTACCCCGGCTTATCAAAGTGTATTCGTCAAACTCCGGATTCTGATACGGCTCACTCCATCCGGAAGGCGCTACCATATGAGCTATGCTAAGCTCTGAAGTTTTTGTTGTTGCCAATCCGTAATGTTCTTCTATTAATTTCCCATCAGTAGTGGGTACAACAAATGGTTTATCCTGTTTAAAATAATTCATGTAAAATTTTTTAAAAAGAAAAGTGCCGCAACTATACGACACTTTAAAATACTTATGAGTCAGGTCATTTTTTATTATCACTCATCTGTTGCATCGCCATTATTTGCTTCATTGTTTTTTCCATGCCGTCACTCCCACCATCTAAAAATATTACATTTCCCTTTCCGTATTCTGCAAAGTTTTTTATTGCCTCTACCCACATGCTGAATAAAATTACGTTTGTATCAAGATTTGCCTGTTTCATTTCTGTTGCGGCCTGGCTCATACCTTTCGCAACTTCTTCTCTAAATAATGCAACACCTTGTCCACGTAATTGTGCTGCCAACCTTTCCGCCTCAGCTGCAATTTTTATTGCATTACCTTCTGCTTCAGCCGCTTTGGTTTTAGTTATAAGCAAAGCCTGTCCTTCATTTTCGGCTGCCGCTTTTAAATTATTACTTGCTACTACGCGGCTCATACTTTCAATAATCGCGGTGTCAAATGTTATATCATTTATTTGTAAGTCAATTAAATGATAACCCCAATCTTCAAGGGCAGCATCAATTTGGTCTTTTACATATAGTACAATTTCTTTTCTCAGGGTTAAAATTTCTGCCTGCCTTTTAGATGCCACGAAAGCCCTGATAGAACCTTCAACTGTTCTCACCAGAGATTGCATTAAATCCTTATCACTGATAAATTTAAAAGCAACCCTTTTAATAGTTTCTTCCTGCTCGTTTTGCACGGCATATAAAAGCATACTTTTAAAATAAACATTTGCCTGGTCAACAGTAATTGCCTGGAAAGAAAGTTCAACCGAGCGGTTTTGGATGCTGATTTTTTTATATATCTGTTCTAAAAAAGGTATTTTAAAATTTAATCCCGGCCTCATTATTCTCCGGTATTTACCAAACATGGTTATTACGCCGATATTACCTTGTTGAACAGTTACAAAACATCCAAGGATGGCAAATCCCAAAATGATAGCCCACCAATAATCTCTTAAAAATTCCATATAGTAAGTTTAGAAGTTGAAGGTAGTTATTTCAGCCTCATCCTCCAACTCCTTCTCCTCCAAAGGAGTCCTTCGGACAATAGAGAAGGAGCGGTACTTTTATCAATATCCAAACATTATATCTTCCATCTCATCTGCAATTTATTTCAGCAACATTCTGGACTTTTGCTAATTCAGCATAAACGGGATTGTGCGTTAGCAAGTCTCCCCATTGGGGGGGAGATTTAGAGGGGGCTACTCTTCTCTTCCCATACCATACACAAATGCACAATGGTTTCAGCACTCTTAGCCATGTCTTTTACGCCGATCCATTCCAGCTTTGAATGTATGCCCTGCATACCAGTAAAAATATTCGGACAAGGTAGTCCCATATAGCTTAACCTGCTTCCATCTGTTCCACCACGGATACTTTCTGTTTTTACTTTTAATCCGGTTCGTTTTATTGCTTCTTCTGCATAAGCAACAACTTCTGGATGTTTATCAAGAATACTTTTCATGTTTCGGTATTGTTCTTTAATTGAGAACTCCATAGTGACTCCGGGATATTTTTTTATGATATTTAAGGCCAGCATTCTCAATTTTTCTCCATGCTCTTTCAGATTCTCATTATCAAAATCTCTTACAATAAATTCTATTGTCGCTCTCTCAGCAATTCCTTCCACTCTTACGGGGTGCACGAAGCCTTGTTTCTTTTCTGTTGCTTCAGGCGCCCATTCCTTTTTAGGCAAAGCCTCTAAAATTTCACCGGCAATCTTAATTGCATTTACGAGTTTTCCTTTTGCATAACCGGGGTGGGCAATAACACCCTTAATAATTATTGTTGCACCATCAGCACTAAAGGTTTCATCTTCCAGGCTGCCGGCTTCTCCGCCATCCAAGGTGTATCCAAATTGTGCATTTAATTTTTGCATATCAATTTTTGCAGTGCCTTTGCCTACTTCTTCATCAGGGGTAAATAAAATTTTTATCTCTCCATGCTTTATCTCCGGGTTATTAATTAAATATGTTGCGGCTTCCATAATTGCAGCTACACCACTTTTATCATCGGCACCCAACAAAGTATTTCCGCTTGCTGTAATAATATCATTACCTATATGATTTTTTAAATAAGGTGCATCAGCAATTTTTAATGTCTGAGATGGCTCATCAGGCAAAACAATATCATTGCCGTTATAATTTTTATGTAAAATTGGTTTTACATTGGTTCCGCTGCAATCTGGCGCTGTATCTACATGACTGCAAAAACAAATAACAGGGATATTTTTTTTATCAGAGTTGGAAGGAATGCTACAATATACATAACCATGCGTATCTAATTCTGCTGCAATACCCATCTGTTGTAATTCACTTAATAATATTTTACTAAGATCTTTTTGTTTTTCCGTTGTTGGAAATGTATTGCTTTGCGGATCGCTTTGTGTATCAATTTGAACATACCGCATAAAGCGTTCGGTAATGCTGCTCTCATTTATTTTTATCATACAAAATTTTAAACTGCAAACATACAATCCAATTAAACCATTTTATATATTTTACCAGGCAATGAATTAATAACTGATTGCATTTCTAATGTAAGTAATGCAGATGCAACAGCGCTGCTGCTTAAACCACTTTTAATATACAATTCATCAATATGAATTTGCTCCTGTTGTTGTAGAATAGTAACGATAATTTTTTCATCATCTGTAAGCTCAATAAATAATTCACGCTGTTTTTTTGCAGATGGCTTTTTGTGCTCCTTCCATCCCATATTCTCTAAAAGATCATTTGCCGAAGTGATAAGGCCGGCTTTATTGTTCTGTATAAGATAATTACATCCTTCATTTTTTGTATCTGTAGTTCTTCCGGGGATTGCAAAAACATCTTTATTATAGCCGTTACCTAATTCGGCTGTAATTAATGAACCACCTTTCAATCCTGATTCTATAACAACAATTGCATCGCTTATGCCAGCCACAATACGGTTGCGTTTTGGAAAATTTTGTTTATCAGGATTTGTTTTACTTCTAAAGTCAGTAAGTATACCTCCTTGCTCTATCATATCCTTAGCAAGCGATTTATTTTGAGATGGATAAATCCTATCTAATCCGTGTGCAAGAACGCCAACAGTTTTTAAATCATTTTTTAATGCAGTTTTATGTGCAATGCTGTCAATACCAAATGCAAGTCCGCTTACAATTAATATATTTTCGCCTGCTAAATCTTCTACCAGTTTTTCGCAAACGCTTTTGCCATAATCATTATTATTTCTTGTGCCAACTATGGCTACAATTTTCGATTGATTAAAATCTACATTGCCTTTAGCATAAAGTATAGCCGGACTATCATAGCAATTGAGTAAGCGTTGCGGATAATTTTTATCAGAAATAAATAAAGCTGTTATTTTATATTTTTCTATGAAGGAAATTTCTTCCTCAGCTTGTTTAAAATCGGTAAAATGTTTTATAGAATTTGCTCTTACAGAACCAATGCCTTCAATTACTTCAAGCTCCTTCTTCTTTGCTTTAAAAATTGCTTCAGCACTTTCAAAATGATTTATCAATGCCTTTGCATGAACATCGCCAATATTGGGAACTAAGGTTAGAGAGATTTGATATAGAAGATCGTTGTGCATTGATAAAATTCAACAACGAATAAAAGAAAATTAATTCACATTTTTTGAATTTCGAATTGTTTGCAAATGGTATCGCAAAGAAATTTATCCAATTTTGGGTGGCGGGGTATGGTTGTCTTCTTTTTTGTAATAATATTTTGATAAATATCATGTTTTGAACCATGACGATGCAGATGGCAGTTATGATTTTCCAGATGTTTAATAAATTGATTTCTTTTAACTGACATCAGCAAAAATTAGATCTTCTTCTAAAACTTTATTTTCAGAATCTTTTTCATTTTGCATATCTTCTAAATAAAATTCTAAAGCATCTAACACGTTCGCCTTTGCTTCTTTTATAGTTGTGCCTTGAGAAATAACAGAGGGTATTTCTTTAATGGTTCCGATATATAATTCTTCTCCTTTTAATACAACTACTGTAAGTTTCATGGTTGACTTTTTATAAAGTTATTCATTTTTAATTACTCACCACACTCAGTTCCGTCCTCCTGTTCAATGCCCGTCCTGCTTCGGTTTTATTATCAGCAATGGGTTTTGTTTCTCCAAACCCCTTAAAAGTTAACCTGTCATTTTTTATTCCTTTGCCTAATAAATAATTTATTACAGCAACTGATCTTCCCAGGGACAGTTTAAGATTGTCTTCCGGCTTGCCAACATTATCAGTATGTCCACCGATCTGAATTTTTAATTTAGGGTTCTCATTCATTAGAATAACTACATTATCAAGCTCTGTTATTGACTCAGGTTTGAGTTCTGTTTTCTTAGTATCAAAAAAAACATTCTTTAAAATAACGCTTGCATTTGCTTCAATAGGTTGTAAGGCAATATCAATTTGATATACTGAATCAGGTGCATTTTTAGCCAGCTTAAAATTTTCGGAGTAAAATAAATATTCTTTCCGGTTAACATTAAAAGCATAATCCTTGCCTACAGGAAGGGTAACTAAATAATATCCGTCCTCGTCAGTTTGTAATTTACTTATCAATTGTTTGTTCGTTACATCAGCCAACTCAACAGAAGAAGGCAAACCGATTTTTGTTTTTTTATCAAAAACTTTCCCCTTCACCCATAATGTTTTTGCAGGACGAACATCTTCTCTCAATTCAAAAGTGTAAATATCCAGCGCTCCTTTAGTGTCGCTTCTGTCACTTGCATAATAGGCTGTTTTGCCGTCAGATGAAACTATTAATGAACCTTCTTCATCCGTGGTATTAATTGGGTATCCTAAATTTTCAGGTTTACTCCATTTCCCATCTGGTTGTTTGCGTGATACAAACAGATCTGATTTATCGCTATATCCGGGATGGCCTGTTGAGTTAAAATATAAAGTTTGATTATCTGCATGAATAAAAGGTGAGCCTTCGTGGCCTCCTGTATTTATTTCCGGTCCTAGATTTTGTGCAGGGCCCCATTTGCCATTTGCATTCCGATGGCTTACCCAAATATCACTGCTGCCAAACCCTCCGGGCACACTACTGCTAAAATAAAGATCCCTTTTATCAGGAGAAAGTGAAGGAGATGTTTCCCAAAATTCTGAATTAATATTTTGTCCCAGATTTTCAGCTTTGCTCCATCCCTGTTTTGTTAAGTAAGAAATGTAAAGGTCACAGCTGCCCATTCCTTCCGGAAAATTACAACCTGTAAATATCAGCCATTGGCCATTCTGAGAAATATTTTGTGCACCTTCATTAAATTGAGGCGAATTTATATTTCCTTCTAACGGTTTTGCTTTGCTCCACTTCCCGTTTATTAATTCACTCTCATAAAAATCTTCATTTCCTTTTCCCTGGCTGGCATTAACTCTTCTTGTAATAACTATTTTTTTTCCATCAATGGTAAGGGAAGGATAATATTCAGGATCTTTTGTATTTATATTATCGCCCAAATTCTGCGGGTTAAAAACATAGTTTTTTAAAGGATGATTTTTTGCATAATCAATTGCGAAAGCATATGCTTTTTTTCTGAACTCTCCGGCTTTAATACTTCTGTCGTTTAGTTTAGGAATAACAAGAAAAGTATTAACAGCATTTAAAGCTCTATCAAATTTCCCTGCGCCTGCCAAAGAAATGGAGTAGGGAAGTAAATAGTATTTGGAATAAACCGAATCTAAAGAAAATGCTTTTTCAAATTGATTAACTGATTCGCTATAATCTTTAAGCTCTGCATACATACCGGCAATAGATAAATATGCATCAACATATTTTGGTTCAATTTTCAACGCATCATTCACCATTTTTATTGCAACAGGTAACTTTCCATTTTGTGCATTAGCTATTGCCTGAAGGTAAATATCGGTCGCTTTTGTCTTCACTTTTAAAGGATCGTACCATTGAGCGTATGTGATGTTCGCAGTAAGAAGTAAAAGGCATAAAATGTATGATGTGCGATGTTGGATGTACGAAGTAATGACAGACGTTTTCATCAGGAAGCATAAAATATTATCAAAATATAAAATTAGCAGAAATAATCCTCTCAATTATGTAAGGCAATGTTAAGGTAATCCGTAAATCGCACTTCATACATCATGCTTCGTACATCTTACTTCGTACATCAAGGCACATTAATATACTTGTGAATCTGTAACGATAACTCCCATTGAGGATGGGATTTTATATAATCAATTATCAATGGGGTAACAATCGAAGCTTTGTCCCATTCAGGTTGCAGGTAAAGTTTACAATTTTGGGAAACCAATACAGCATGTTTTTCTGCCCATTTAAAATCAGAACTATTAAAGATGACAACTTTTAGCTCGTCTGCTTTTTGTAAAACTTCGGGTAATGGGGCTTTAAATTTTTTGGGAGAAAGACAGATCCAATCCCATTCCCCGCTTAGAGCAGATGAACCGGATGTTTCAATATTTGTTTGAAAACCTGCTTCATGCAATGCATTGGTTAGTTTAGCAAGATCATGTAATAAAGGTTCTCCTCCTGTAATAACTGCCAGCCTCGCCGGATATTTTTTTGCATCCTCTACAATTTTTAAAATTGTTTTTAAAGGATGTGCATTCGCATCCCAACTTTCCTTTACATCGCACCAAACGCAGCCAACATCGCAACCACCAAGGCGAATAAAATAAGCCGCCTTTCCCTGGTGATAACCTTCCCCCTGTAATGTATAAAATGCTTCCATTACCGGAAGTGATGTTGTATAATTAGTCTGAACCATGATTGGGTAGATTAGCAGATTAACATGAAAAAATGCTTTTAAATATTTTTTTAATCCCATAAATCCTATAAATCATGGTTCAGACAATTTGCTTTATAAGTATTCATCAGTAATGCTGCAATGGTCATAGGCCCTACACCACCCGGAACAGGCGTAATATAGCTGCACTTTGGCGCTACATTCTCAAACTCAACATCCCCTTTTATAGTATATCCGGCCTTTTTTGCTGCATTCTCAATTCTTGTAATACCCACATCAATTATGACGGCATCTTGTTTTACCATATCTGCTTTTAAAAAACCTGGCTTACCTAATGCAGCAATAATTATATCTGCTTCTAAACAAATTTCTTTTAAATTTTTTGTATGAGAATGACAAAGCGTTACTGTACAATTTCCAAAATCATCATTCCTGCTTAGCAAAATGCTTATAGGCCTCCCAACGATATTGCTTCTACCGATTACCACGGCATGTTTACCTTTTGTTTCAATTTTATAATGTTGTAACAATAAAATAATTCCATAAGGTGTTGCAGAAATAAAAGTTTCTGACCCCTGCACCATTTTACCAACATTTACCGGGTGAAAGCCATCCACATCTTTGGCCGGGTTAATTAAGTTTATGATTTTATCTTCTGAAATATTTTTAGGCAATGGAAGTTGCACCAATATGCCATCCACATCATTGTCGTAATTAAGTTTATGAATTAGTTCAAGCAACTCGGCTTCACTAACATTATTTGGCAGGTGAATTAATGTTGATTTAAAACCAACCTCTTCACAACTTTTCACTTTTGATGCAACATAGGTTTCGCTGGCGCCATTATTACCAACTAAAATTGCAGCCAGGTGAGGTATTTTGCTGCCATTCTTCTTTAATTCGGTCACTTTAGTTTTTAAACGATCTTTTATGGCTTGTGATGCAAGCTTTCCATCTAATAATTGCATGCTGCAAAATTAGCCATCAACATTCGTTTTTAATTTGTTTTTATTTAGGAGATAAAAATTAAATTTGATTTAGTAATTTTTCTACCTAATTCATCTACATTGAAAATTTATTATTTAGCTTTTATTTTTATCTTATTTACAGGCAAAAATTTTAGTCAGGCAGTTCGGCAGCCGATAGCAGCAAATTATATCGGCTTAGGCGCTTATAGTAAAAATCGCGTAGATGTTTTTTCGTTTACAGCCAACCAGGCGGCATTGGCACAAATAAAAAATGCTTCGGTTGGAGTGTATGGAGAAAAACGGTTTTTACTTTCCTCCATTAATCTCTTTTCTGCCGTTGCCGTTTTACCAACAAAACAAGGAAATTTTGGTTTGCAGGCTGATTATTTCGGATTTAAAAATTACAATGAATCACAAATTGGACTGGCATACGCCAGAAGCCTGGGAAGCAAATTAGACGTAGGAATAAAATTTAACTATTATGGATTTCGTATTCCTGCTTATGGAAATGCTTCTGCAATAAATTTTGAAATAGGCGCTATAACACATCTTTCAGAAAAATTGCATGTAGGTATTCATACATACAACCCTGTGGGAGGAAGGTTATCAAAAACTGATGAGGAAAAACTGAGTTCAATTTATAAGTTTGGAATAGGGTATGAAGCGTCAGAAAAGTTTTTTGTAA
>DASYOS010000197.1:0-13142 GCA_036007525.1 Chitinophagaceae bacterium
TTTGCAGACCGGACGTACCAGGATGATAGAACACTAACTCCGCGAACACAGCCGAATGCCTTGATAGAAAATGTTGATGAAGCAATTCAACAGGTTTTGATGATGGTACAAAAAGGAAAAGTAAAAACGGTTTCCGGAAAAGAAATACCGATAGTTGCTGAAACAATTTGTATTCATGGTGATGGAAAACATGCTGTAGAGTTTGCAAGGAAAATTAATACTTTCCTAAATCCTCCCTAAAGGGTGGACTTACCAACGCACAATGCCGTTTATTATATTTTAATGATGTGTTTGTAATTGATGATAAACATTCTGCAGCCCAGCCTTCCTCTCTCTTCAGGAAATGGACCGAGGGTGAGGTTTAAGTCCCCCTTCAGGGGGATTTAGGGGGTTTCACAAACTCTGTAACCGGATCGCCGAATGGGCGCATACTGATACGATCAATATCGCCTTTACTATTGGTTAAAAAACTCAGCCTGAAATCAGGCTTGTCATTATTCTCTTCTTTTGTATTAAACTGATCGTAATGAAAATGATACAAGGTTGATCTCTGTTTACGAAATAAAAATACAAGCTGATCATTCTGCAATTCAATAACCATATCCCCATACATAGGATTTGTGTATGTACCTCTGTAAGCACTTAGCGTATGCGAGGGAGCTGTATTTTTTACCTGTGTTGCATTTAAAGAATCTTTAAATTTCTTTTCCTGCACTTTTGCATCTAGGTAATCTTTTTTATAACGTTCACTCCATGGAGTGTATGCCAGTCCTAATAAACGGTCGATAAGAGGAAATGCCATTCCGGATCTATAACTACCACCGGGACTTCCATTGTGCACTATAAAAATCCCAATTTGTTGTCCGGGAATGAATGTAAGGTTTGAATAATATCCATCTATAGAACCAGTATGTGTTTCTATTTTATATCCTTTATACATTTGAATAGTACGGCCAAGTGCATACAATGAATTGGACAGCTCATCCCACTTTCCTTCCTTATCAGCAATATTATTTGGAACAAGCGTTTGCTTAATTGCATTCGCTGGTATTACTTGCTGCCCATTATATTTTCCTTCGTTCAGTTGAGCGATCATCCAATGACTCATGTCTTCAACATTCGATTTAATAATTCCGGCGGGACCTAATGCAGTGCTTTGCGCAACATATAATTGTGGTAATAATCTTTTAGTGCTGTCGGGTTCAAAATAAGCCAATGAATAATCTCCTGCTCTCATCATATCCTCATCAGTAAAATAAGTAGACTTCATTTGCAATGGCCGCAAAATTTTTGTTCTGATAATATCTTCCCAACTCATACCTGTTACAGTCTCCATCACAGCACCGGCAGAAGCAAACATCATGTTGTTATAAATATAGCCTTCTCTAAATCCGAGTTGTGGTTTCATTAATGCAACTTTTGCTATTGTCTCTTTACGACTGAAAGGCGCTGCCACCCAAATACCATCATACCTCGGCAAACCTGTACGGTGGCTGAGCATGTCACGCAAAGTAACTTTTGTATTTAGCTCATCATTATAAAAATTAAGTGAAGGCATATAATTTCTTACAGGTTTATCAAGACTTAACTTTCCTTCATCCTGGAACATACATGCAGCAGTTGCAGTAAATAATTTTGTGTTAGATGCAATCGGGAAAATAGTTTTTGTATCTACCGGCAATTTTTTTTCAAGATCGCGGTAACCATATCCCTTTGAATATATGAGTTGATCTTTATAGACTATTCCCAATGCAAGCCCGGGTACATTCCAGTCTTTTAATAAACTGTCGATATAGCGGTCAACAAGAGGAAACTTTTTGTGAAATAGATTCGTTTGACTACAGCTGCTTAATGCAATTAAAAGAAACGCAGGCAATAGAATTTTAAATCTCATACTGTTGGTTTAGTGATTGAAAATAAGAAATAAACCTTTAAGCCTTGTTAGCTGAACAACCATTTACTTTTAAAGTGAAAGATACAATGCTGATAAATATTCAGAAGTACCGCTCCTTCTCTTTGGGAGAAGAAGGTGGAGCCTGCCTGCCGGTAGGCAGGGATGAGGCCTACAACCTCCCCCACATCTCCACCACTGCCAAATAGCCCATCCAGCTCATTGCAGTAACAACTATCCACCCAGATATTTGCATCCACAACGGATGCTGATAACCCTTCATTAAACGCTTTTGTGTAGCGGCAATTAAAATAACTGCCAGTGCGATCGGGAGTATCAATCCATTAACAGCACCGGCTAAAATTAATAACTGCCGCGGCTTGCCAACCAATACAAAGATGATAGTAGTGATAATTATAAAAAGAGAAATAAACCATCGTTCATATTTTATAAATACAGGACGAAAAGTTTTAAAGAAAGAAACAGAAGTATACGATGCGCCGATAACAGAAGAGATTGCTGCACTCCAAAGTACCACACCAAAAATTTTAAACCCAATCTGCCCGGCAGCAGACTGAAAAATACTTCCTGCAGGATTGTCATTATCTAAAGTTGCTCCATGAGATAATACACCCACCACTGCAGCAAAAAGAATGAACCGCATCAATGCAGAAATAAGGACACCACTAATAGCGCTGCGATTTACATAAGGAATACTTTCTTTCCCCTTTATTCCCGCATCGAGCAAACGGTGAGCTCCGGAAAAAGTAATGTACCCGCCAACAGTTCCACCAACAATTGTAACAATTGCTGCTGTGCTAATTTTTTGTGGAATGAATGTATCATGCACCGCCTGTGCTAATGGAGGATGGGCAGCAAAAGCAATAATGAGTGTAAGCGCAATTTTTATTATTCCCAAAAAAGGTGTGAGTACATCCAGCATCTTGCCTATCTCCCTTACCCAAAATAAAACGAGTGCTATAACACAGCTTATAATAGCACCCTGCTGAAAAGATAATCCTGTTAGCACATTTACCCCTAAGCCGCAGCCGGCAATGTTGCCGATATTAAAAGCAAAGCCACCCAGTACTACCAGTATCATTAAAAAATATCCCAGGCCCGGAAATAATTTATTGCCAAGATCCTGCGCTCTTAATTCACTGATGGTAAGTATGCGCCATGTATTTAATTGTGCGCCTAAATCCAGCAATACAGAAACCAATATTACAAAGCCAAAGCTTGTCATTAGTTGCTGGGTAAATACTGTTGTTTGTGTAAGAAAGCCAGGACCAATGGAAGAATTAGCCATTAAAAATGCGGCGCCGAGTACAGCAGAACTCCTGCTAAAGAAATTAAATTTTGAGTTTTGTTTTTTGGTAGTCATCTTTTGTGCTGCTATTAAGCTTCATTGGCGTCGCACTCTTGTACTGCATACCTTTACTGAACATTTTTTTAGTAACGCAAAGAACGCTAAGTGTTAGCAAAGTTCCGAAAAGATTCTTTGCGATACTTTGCGTTTTCTTTGTACTCTTTGCGTTACTATTTTTCACTCAATATATGGCAGCTTTGCGAAATAAACGATTGGTATATTTATAAAAATTATCTTCATCAAAAATTTTCATCAAAAGTATTTTCATGATTAAAAAATTTTATTTGCCACTTCTCCTGTTAGTTATAAGTTCATGTAATTCCAATAACCAACCTAAAGAAACTGAACAAAAAAAAATAACAAATCAAATCTTCCAATTAAAGGAATTGAACACAATGCAAATACAATCTCTTGATAAAAACAAAACAGTTTTATTGATACCGGGAGGCATCATGGAAGAACATGGCCCTTATCTTCCTGCATTCTCTGATGGTTACTGGAACGAGAAGTTGACAGATACAATTGCAAATTCTCTTGCCGCACAGGATTGGAATGTTATTATTTTTCCAACCATACCATTGGGAAACAGCGGTGCAAATGATATCGCGAGTAAATATTCTTTTCCGGGAACATACACTGTCCGCTTTGAAACATTGCGAAGCGTTTTCATGGATCTTGCAACAGAATTAGGAGAACAAGGTTTTAAAAATATTTTCATCATTCATTCTCACGGAGCGCCAAACCACCAGCGGGCTTTAGACCAAGCTGCAGCTTTCTTTAATGAAACGTATCATGGTAAAATGACAAATCTCATGGGCATAAATGCATTGCAGCTAAGTTGGTTTGATGCTGCTAATGCAAAAGACCAGGAAAAAGTAGATGGAATCAAAATGCATGGAGGCATGTCAGAAACAAGTAGTATGCTTTACATCGTTCCCCATCTTGTAGATACTAATTATAAACAGGCTATTCCTTATGCAGGAGAAGACATGCAGGCGTTAATTCAAATTGCAAAAAGTCCGCATTGGCAAGGTTATTTCGGTTCTGAAAAGATAGCATCTGCTACCTATGGAGAAGAAGCCTGGAAATTAAATGCGAAAGATTGCTTGAAGTATGTTTTCGACATTCTCAACAACAAAATAAATATTGATACTGTATTCCGCTTTGGAGATTTTATGCAGCAAAGCAAACCTGATGTTGCACTTGATAAACTTTCTTTACAGGAAGAGCAAAAACGAAAAAATATGCAAATCAAATGGTTGTTATCAAAAAAAATAAAGTGACTTGGCATTTTACAACAAAAAACAATACAGTAAAGCTTTAAGAAAGCGTCATTAAGAGGATTAATATAATATATGAGATGTTTGATTTTTTACCTTCTCATACAGTTCATCCATATTAAATGGCTTACCAATAAAGTCATTGGCGCCTGATTCTTCAAAAACTTCTTTCATTGATTTATTGGCAGAGAAAATAATTACAGGGATATGGTTTGTTTTTTCATCTTCCTTAATTTGTTTGCAAATTTCTCTGCCATCCATACCCGAGAGATAAACGTCCATAAAAATAAGATCAGGTTTAAAAGAGCCTATTTTTGAAAATGTTTCTTCCCCATTAGTTGTAGTTTCTACCTCATAGCCTTGCAGTTCCAAAGCAATTTTCATTGCATCTAAAATACTTTGGTCATCATCAACAACTAATATTTTATGCATATTATTATTTTATGCTAAACCTTTGGCAATGTAAAGCTAAAGGTACACCCCTTATCTTCAACACATTCCAGTCCAACGGTTCCCTTATGCTTTTTTATTATCTCGGATGAAATATATAAGCCAAGGCCCATACCGGGAAATGTGCTGTATTTATTTTTGCCGCGAACTCTGTAAAACCGGGTGAAAATTTTCGATTGTTCATCGCTGGGAATTCCAATGCCATAGTCTTTAACACAAAGCTTTACATTATCTTTTTCATTGATAGTTTGAACAATAATTTCAGCAGCGTTAGGGGAGAATTTTATAGCATTTGAAACAAAATTAGTTATCACCTGCCCAACACGATTTCTATCCCCTTTTATTATTTCAGAATTTGCTAACTGTTTGTTTATAATATGTGTTTGGGTTGTTCGCTGCATTACCTCTACTATCTCTTCTACCAGTTTATTAAAATCAAAATCTTCAAAATCATATGTCAGCTCGCCTTTATCCACTTTAGTTGCATTAAGTAAATCAACTATTAAATGATTAAGCTTATCTATTTGCTTATCCATTTTAGAAAGCATATCAACAGCCTTATCATTTTTTTCTTCTTCAAAGGTCATTTGCAACAACTGTGTAAAAGCTTTTAAACTTGTTACAGGTGTTTTCAATTCATGGCTTGCCATGCTTAAAAATTCATCTTTTGCTCTGTCAATCTCTATCCTGCGCTTTATATCGTCTTTTGCTTCTTCATACATCCGGCTGTTTTCTAATGTAAGTGCTAACCGATTTGAGAAATCACGTGCAAAACTCAGATCGCTTTCATCATACTTATTAGGCGTACACGAGATAAAACAAACAACGCCAAGAACTTTGCCTTTGATAAGCATAGGGATAACCATTGCAGATCTTAATGCAAGATTTCGTAATATTTCCAGATGCTCATTATCCTGGGCGGATGCCACAAGCATTTCATCTGGTATATCCGGGAGTAATACTGCTTCCTTAGTTCTTACAACATAGCCCGTTGATCCGAACTTTTCGTCACCCAGGTCTACAGGATTTTTTTCTCTGAATTTTTTTGCCCAGCTAATTTTTTTTGGATCGGCATGCGCCATTTTTACAAGCTCAACTTTACCATTCCTTATTACATCTATTGTAAACCAATCTGCATATTCCGGCACTATAAATTTTGCAATTCCATCAAGGGCTTCCTGTGTATCAAGCGTGGCTGTTAGCTCTTCACTTGCTTTGTTTAAAAACTGGAGAAGCTTTTCTGTTTTTCTTCGGCTTGTAATGTCACGTGTAAAACATCGTGTATGAATAAATTTATCCTCTTTCCAGTATACATTGGAATTAATCAATACTTCTCTTATCGAGCCATCTTTACAAACCAACCTTGCTTCATGATTATTTAATTGCTCATGATTCTTCAATTTAGAGATAATAGAATCAATGACAGGCTGATCTGCATGAAATTCTGAAATTTTATGGCCAATGTATTCGTTAGCTGAATAGCGAAGCATTCTCAATTCTTCTTTATTTGCGTAAAGTATTGTTCCGGTTTCATCTACCAGGTGAATGCCTACTGAAGCATTTTCAATTAAATCTTCAAACTGCTCATGCCCTTTAGATAATTCAACTTTTTGCAAAAAAAATTATTTAGAAATTAGAAAAATCAAAAAAGTATTAACAAAAGTAAATTTATATCAATATAATAATACTGCTAAATTTTGATTTTTGGAATGGAATCATATTAATACGGTGGCATAACCGTATACCAATACGAATATCAGATAGGTTATTAATTTGGATTGATATTATTCCAGTATAAGCTCCTCGCCTTCTCTATGAGCCTGAGAAAACTGAAGCATCTGCAAAAGGCTTAAGAGTTTCTTCTGATTTGCAGGCGCTTTTTCATGTGCAATTTTCACGAAGTCTTTTTTAGAGACCGGATCTTTTGAAAGTAATGTTGCAAAAGGTTTCAACATGTCGCTTAATATGTGCATGGTAGTAGGTTTTTATTATACTTTACATAGAAAAAAACATGCCAATAGCCCGTATAAATTTTTTTTGGTGATAAGATGTGAACCTGGTTTTAAAATCCTGAGAAAATTCAGTTTCGTACATTATACAAAAGTGGCTTATTCATTTTATTTTGTACCCTATAAATTGTTCAAAAAAATTAGACCGATTATTGTTATGCATTCTTTTCAAAAACTACAAAATCAAGGAACCAATTTCTAATTTCAAAAATTTTTTAAAAATGGCAAGTAAAAAAATCAGGAAATCGTCAGTGAATAATAAAAAGGAAATTGACCTGGCAATAAGTACAACAGATGGAACAGGAGAGTTTCTTACAACCAATCATGGCGTGCGTATAAATGACAATCAAAATTCGCTTAAAGCAGGTGAACGTGGCGCTACTCTTTTGGAAGATTTTATTTTACGGGAAAAAATTACGCACTTCGATCATGAAAGGATTCCTGAAAGAATTGTGCATGCAAGAGGTTCAGCAGCACATGGCTTTTTTCAATTGTATGAGTCGCAATCCCAAATTACCAAAGCAAAATTTTTAAATAATACAGCAGTACAAACGCCGGTGTTTGTGCGGTTTTCAACAGTAGCCGGCTCCCGTGGCTCAACCGATCTTGCCCGGGATGTACGTGGCTTTTCAGTAAAATTTTATACTGAAGATGGAAATTATGATCTGGTGGGAAATAATATACCCGTGTTTTTTATTCAGGATGCAATTAAATTCCCCGACCTGATTCATGCGGTAAAGCCGGAACCTCATAATGAAATTCCGCAGGCAGGTTCTGCACATGACACATTTTGGGATTTTGTTTCACTTATGCCGGAAAGTATGCACATGATAATGTGGGCCATGAGCGACAGGGCATTACCAAGAAGTTTGAGAATGATGGAAGGGTTTGGGATACATACGTTTCGCATGATAAATGAACAGGGAAAATCTGTATTTGTAAAGTTTCATTGGAAGCCTTTGCTGGGTGTGCATTCAGTAGCATGGGATGAGGCACAAAAGATATCAGGTAAAAATTCAGATTTCCACAGGCAGGATCTTTGGGAGGCAATTGAAAGCGGGGCATATCCCGAATGGGAGCTAGGTTTGCAAATAGTTCAGGAAAAAGATGAACATAAATTTGATTTTGACCTGCTGGATCCTACTAAATTAATCCCCGAAGAATTAGTTCCGGTACAAATTGTAGGTAAGATGACGTTAAATCGTAATCCTGATAATTTCTTTGCGGAAACAGAACAGGTTGCTTTTCATCCGGGCCATATTGTTCCGGGAATTGATTTTTCTAATGACCCATTATTGCAGGGAAGATTATTTTCTTATACCGATACGCAATTATCTCGTTTAGGGAGCCCTAATTTTCATGAGATCCCTATCAATCGCCCTATAGTTCCTGTACATAATAATCAGCGTGATGGGCACATGAGGCAAACCATAAATAGAGGAACAACGGCACATGAACCAAATAAAATAGCAAGCGGCTGCCCTTTTCAGGCAAAAGCAATGGAAGGTGGTTTTACTTCATTTAATGAAAGGATTGATGCGAAAAAAGTAAGAGCAAGAAGCGCCAGTTTTCATGATCATTTTAGCCAGGCAACATTATTTTTCAACAGCCAGTCTGATGCTGAAAAAAATCATATTGTTAATGCCCTGCGTTTTGAATTAGGAAAAGTTGAAAGAGAATCTATCAGGATTAGAGTGCTTGGTCTGTTAAGCCAGGTAGATAAAGGCTTGGCACAAAAAGTTGCAGCAGGCATTGGTGTTGATGTACCTAAAAAGCCAGAACAGCCTATGAACATGAGCCTTGGCGCTGATACAGACCCTAGAAAGGTGCAAAGTAAAACTGTAAAACAGGCAATTGAAAAATCCGATGCATTAAGCATGGCTAACACAATTAAAGATTCTATTAAATCAAGGCAAATTGCAATACTGGTTGCAGATGGGGTGGATGAAGCAGCAGTTACACAAATGAAAAATGCGCTTGTTGCTGAAGATGCAAAGGTGAAAATAATTGCCCCAAAGCTAGGATTAATAAAAGGTAAAAAAGGCGGGGTAGTAAAAGCTGATCAAAGTTTTTTAACAGCAGCATCCGTTTTATTTGATGCTGTGTATGTGCCGGGCGGGGCAAAAAGTATTGCTACGTTATTGCAAGAGCAGGACCCGGTTCATTTTATAAATGAAGCCTACAAACATTGTAAAGCAATTGCTGTGGATAATGAAGCGACTGATCTGTTGAATGCGACTTACATCGGCAAATCGTTGAAAGGAATGAAGGGTAAAGAATTGGTAAATGCAGGGCTAATTGTAAATGGATCCGCTAAAGATTTTATAAAAGCAATTGCACAGCATCGCTTTTGGGAAAGAGAAACAAAGGATAAAGTTCCTGCATAAATATTTAAAAAAAAAGTTAGAAGTCGTCTCAAAAATCATGAGGCGGTTTTTATTTTAATATAAGGGCATCTTTTCCAAAAATTATTATGGCAGGTTTTTTGTTTATGAATTTAGCAAACAAGGTCTATGAAAAATATTGCATTACTTATAGGAATTGTGCTTGTTGGGATTTTAGCTTTACAAAGCTCTGATAAATACAAAAAACGCGTTAATTATGTACCAAATAATGGTTGGGACGATGACGTATGGTTTGGATAAATTTTATAAATATTTTTTTTAACCAATAAATTTTAAAAACATGAGCGTAAATAATAAACATCTTGCAACAATATTACTGGGTGCTGCAGCAGCATTTGGTGCTTACAAATACAGTAATATGACCGATGAGGAAAAGCAAAAGCTTACGGACAGCTTAAAAGCCAAGTTCAATAAGCTTAAAGACGAAGCAGAAGGCTCAGTAGATACAGCTAAAAATTATTTTAGTGATTTAAAAACAAAGGCAGGAGAAATGCTTAAAGAACATTTTCCGGGGGCAGAAAAAAGTTTTCATGATATGTTTGGTGGTGAAGAAAAAACAGAAACAGCTTCCACAACTGTGGAAACTCCATCGCATACACCAACTACAACCCCTCGAGTATAGTTTTTAAAAGAACACAATTTTAGGAAACCGCCTCATACTTATGAGGCGGTTATGATTCTGTGATAATTTTTCTTACGTTGGTCAATTATTTGTATCAAATATAAATGCTTCCCTACACTAATACCTATACAGATGAAAACTAAAATGAAAACTAAAAAATATATTAAATTCTTTGCTATTGGTTTAATTAAATACATAGTAACAGGCTTAATAGTTGCTTTTGGCATTTTAGCCTTCTCTAATAAAGAAAAAAACGTTACCAAGGGCTCGGATAAAATAAAAATAGTACCAGATAAAATAAAAATTATTAAAAAGAAAGACCAATCATTACAATCAATAAAACCCTATAAAGACTTAAATGCAGCTACAATTAGAATGTAACATTATAAGGCAGGTTCCCTGAAAAAATATTAGAGGCAATACCCATAAAATGGAATACAATAAACTAACACCCGAAGAAGAAAGAGTAATTGAACACAAGGGAACTGAAAGACCATTTATTGGAGAATACACCAGTAATAAAGAAAGCGGCACTTATGTCTGCAGGCGCTGCAATGCTCCTTTATACAGATCAGAAGATAAGTTTGATTCGCATTGCGGTTGGCCAAGCTTTGATGATGAGATACCCGGCGCTATAAAACATTTACCCGACGCCGATGGCAGCAGAATAGAAATTGTGTGTGCAAAATGCGATGGGCATTTAGGCCATGTTTTTAAAGGCGAAAGATTTACAGATAAAAACACAAGGCATTGTGTTAACTCAATATCAATGAAATTTATAGCAGCGGAAAAATAAATCACACTCCACTAAAAACGGAAAAACCTCCGTCAACATTCACAACCGTTCCTGTCACAAATTTTGAAGCATCACTTAACAACCACACCAGTGCTCCTATTAACTCATCAGGATTTCCAAAACGATTAAAGGGCGTATTTTTTATTACCAGGTTGCCTCTGTCTGTCAGCGTTCCATCTCCATTAGTTAACATCCCCCGGTTTTGCTCGGTTAAAAAAAAGCCAGGTGCAATGGCATTCATCCTTATATTATCGCCATACCTGTTTCCCAACTCCACAGCAAACCATTTTGTATAACAATCTATTGCGCTTTTTGCTAAACTATAACCCAATACTTTTGTAATAACCCGCTGAGATGCCATAGAAGAAATATTTACAATACTGCCCTTTCCATTTGCAGCAATGCCCTCCCCAAATACCTGTGTAGGTAACACAGTACCAAACAGATTAAGATTCATTACTTCTTTTAAAGCTTCCATATCTAAATGAAAAATATCTTTATCAGGAGCTATTACCGCGTTAGGCCTATTGCCACCTGCAGCATTTACAAGGCCATCAATTTTTCCAAACTTATCCAATATTTTTTCCTTAGCGGCCACAAGTTGCTGTTCGCTGGTTACATCAGCAATCAGGGCAATCGCTTTTCCTCCTTTGTTAATAACAGCATCAACTCTCTCTGAAGCAACTTTTTCATTTCTCCCTAATATGCCAACTGTACCCCCGGCATTCGTAACGCCATTTATAAAAGCTTGACCTAATACACCAGTGCCCCCGGTTATTATAATTACTTTGTCATTTAAAAGAATATCGTTTTTAAAATCCATGTTTTTATTTTTTAATTATTTTTATTTCATTTGAAAATGGAAACGCAGGCAATCCTTCATTATTTAGCAAGTTAGCTTCAGCAATATTCACCCAGGCATAGCGGATAAATAAAGGTTGTTGTACTTTAGTATTCCAAACAAGTACTTCCATATTTTCAATAGTTGCTTCTGCTTTTCCAAACTGCAATGAATCACTCCCTGCTTCTTTATATCCTATTTCAAATCCTCCGGCTTTTTGATTATTTGTGGTAAATAATTTTTGATCAAAGATTACATGCACTTTCTCTTTATCAATAATTGCTTTTTTAAAAGTTGGTCCTGCAAACACAGTATTTTTAAACCCGTAAGTTTTATTTAATGCGATCAGCGCCAACCGTTCTCCCACTTCTTTCTTTTTGACAGGATGTTGATTTTTCATATTTCCTATATCTACAGTAATAGCCATCCCTGTATTTGGAATATTTTGCATCACCTGATATTGTGACTCCCGTAATCGTGCTGCCGCATCCAGGTTGCTATAATTAAATGGTGCAATCTGCACAAAATAGAAAGGAAGATTGTTATTACTCCATTTGCTTCGCCAGCTATTTATCATAGAACTGGATAAATGATAATGCTCATCAGCGTACGCTACATTAGATTCGCCCTGGTACCATAAAAAACCTTTGATGCTATAAGGAATAACGGGATTGATCATTCCATTATAGAGAACTGCCGGTTGCCGCCATGGCCTTTTATAATAAAAAAAAGTCTGTGGCTCTGCTGGCTTTTTAGAAGCTGTGCTGTCTTTTTTCCATTTACTTACTGCAGCATAATAAGCAACAGAATCTTTTCCAACATCATCCTGTATTTTTTTCCAACGATCAATGTACACTGATAATAACGGATCATTTTTTAATACTGTTTCCTGGGTCCATGCTTCTGCAGGTGTACCGCCCCATGCAGCATATACAATGCCTACGGGCACATTCAAATCTTTATGTATTTTTTTTGCGAAGTAATATGCAACAGCAGAAAATGTGCCTGCATTTTGAGGCGATGTTTTCTCCCACAATGAGCCAGGAGCATCGTTAAATTCCTGAGGGCCATATTGCCGCTTCACGCTGAAATAACGGATCAAAGGAAGATCAGCAGCAGCGATCTCGGCTTTCGCATTCTCACTTGCTTTCACAGCCATTACCATATTTGATTGCCCTGAGCAAACCCATACTTCACCTATTAATACATCACTTAGCTCTATACTATTTTTACCTTTTATTTTTAGCGTGTAAGGGCCACCGGCTTTTGGTGTTTGCAAAAAGCCTTTCCAATTACCAGTTGCATCGGCAGTAAGCGAAACAGATTTTGCTGACCAGCTACCTGTAATTGTTATTCGTTCTCCCGGGTCTGCCCAACCCCATACAGCAACTTTCGATTGTTGTTGCAGCACCATATTATCACTGAAAATGGCAGGCAATTTTACATTGGCAAAAAGGTTTGTGGCAAAGAACAATCCTG
>DASYOS010000198.1:0-8869 GCA_036007525.1 Chitinophagaceae bacterium
CCAGGGCACTTCTGCAATGATGCCTTTAAAAAGATCAGGACGCATATTTGTTACAGCGCCCATCAGCATACCACCTGCGCTTCCGCCATTAGCAAACAATTTATTTTTAGAAGTATATTTTTCATTTACTAAAAATTGCGCTGCATCAATAAAATCTGTGAACGTATTTTTCTTCGTAAGGACTCTGCCTTGCTCATACCAGTCTCTTCCCATTTCCTGGCCCCCACGTATGTGTGCAATAGCAAAAGAAATTCCTCTATCCAATAAACTTATTATGGATGAATTAAAATATGGATCTGAATTAGCTCCGTACGATCCATAGGCATATAGTAATAATGGATTGCTTCCGTCTTTTTTAAATTTATCTTTTCTGTAAATTACAGATATGGGTACCTTAGTTCCATCACCTGATGTACTCCACAGGCGCTTGGTCTGGTACAAAGAAGCATTGAATTCTTTACCTACATTTTGCTGTTTTAATAATTTCTTTTCACCGGTTTTAAGATTATACATAAACTCTGAGCCCGGCGTAGCAAGAGAAGTGAAATTATACCGGATACTATCAGCGTTATATTCATCGGTAGCCATGTACATACCGGCTACATAATCTTCTTCACCAAAATTAACCTGCTTCCACTTGTTTGTTTTACGATCAAGAATTTTTATTTGTGTGAGGCCATTTTCTTTTGTTTGTGCAATCATATAATCTTTCAATACTTCAACATCTTCAAGAAATGCTTTTGGGTTTGCTTCTATAACATCTTTCCAATTTGCCATACCGGGATTGCTTATAGGAGTTGTGACATACTTGAAATTTTTTGCATCTTTATTCGTATAGATATGAAAAATATCTCCTTCAAAATAGTCAGGACGATATTCTAAACCAGGTATCCTTTGCTGAATCAGCACAGGAACAGCATTAGGGTTTGTTGCATCTAAATATCTTGCTTCAGATGTATTGGTACTTCCTGAATAAATAAAAATGTATTTATTGTTTTTAGATCTTATTAAACCTACTGAGAATGTACTATCGCTTTCGCTATATATTTCTTTATCTGAAGTGGCATTCGTACCTAAAATATGACGCATTACCTTATAAGCTCTAACCGTTGGATCATTTGAAACATAATAAAAAGATCGATTATCAGCAGACCATGCAAGGCTACCTGATACATTTGAAATTATTTCAGGCAGAATTTTTCCTGTAGATAATTCTTTAATATATATCGTGCTTTTTCTATTGCCTAATGTATCTGTAGCATACAAATAATATTGACTGTTCGGAGAAGCTGAAGTACCTCTTACTAAAAATATCTGGTGCTTTTGGGCTAAAGAAGGTACATCGAGAACAATTTCTTCAGGGGCTGAAGTTTTACCTTTTTTACGAACATAATAAGGATATTGTTTCCCTTCCTCAAACTTTGAGTAATACCAATAACCATTACGCTTGGTTGGTAACGATTGGTCTCTTCCCGGAATTCTTGCGACTAATTCATTATATATTTTTTTCTGCAAGGCTTCTGTTCTTTTCATGTACGCATCCACATACGCATTTTCTGCATGTAAATAATTAATCACAGTGAGATCAGAAGCATTGTTCATCCAGAAATAATCATCCGTTCTTTTATTTCCATGTTCTGTATAAACTTTAGGTGCTTTTTTAGCTGCTGGCGGAGAAACAGTCTGGCTAACTATATTTTGATTATAAAAAAGAGAAACAACGAGGAACAATAATATTTTCTTCATAAAATAAGTATTTAATACGGCTAATGTAAGAAATTAAAGTAAAGATTTTCCTGTTCTGAAACAGGTTCCTTTAAAAAGTGCGACTGTATGATTGTACTGGTTAGTAATAGTGATCTGATAAAGCCCTGTTGACCTGCCATTATGTATTTCTTTAGCTTCCGCAATAAGTTCATCATCTACATTAACCGGTTTTAAAAAATTAATAGAAGTGTCTAGGGCAACGGATAGATTATTTCGATTATTGCATGCAAATGCAAATGAACTATCTGCCAATGAAAATGGAATACCTCCGTGTATAATTCCAAAACCATTTATCATCTCACTGCGAATCTTCATTCTTATTTTGCTGTACCCTTCTTTTACATCTAAAATTTCAATAGCAAGCCATTGACTAAATAAATCATCCTGCATCATTTTCTCAACAACCTTTTTTGCTAATTCATCATTTTCTTTCATAGTATTAATCTCCTTTAAATATTGGGCTTCGTTTTTCTAAAAAAGCCTGAACACCTTCTTTAAAATCATTAGTAGCGGCAGCTTTTTGTTGAAAGGTATCTTCAGTATTTAATTGTTGTTCCAGATTTTGTGATAATGAATTATTTAAAGCCTGCTTAATAAAATATAATGCATTTGTTGGCATAGCAGATAAGGTAGTAGCAAGTTTTGTTGATTCTTCTTCAAATATTTGATCAGGAAAAGTTTTATAAACCATACCTGATTTTTGCGCATCCTCGCCACTCACTTTATCCCCAAGCATCATTAATGCACTTGCGTTTTGAAATCCAATCAACCTTGGTAAAAAAAATGTTCCACTGCTGTCTGGTATCAATCCTATTTTACTAAATGCCTGAATAAAGGAAGCGGATTCTGCAGCTACAACAACATCGCAACATAATGCAATATTTGCTCCTGCTCCTGCTGCCACTCCATTTACCGCGGCAACAACAGGTTTACTTAAATTTCTAATAAGTATTATTATGGGATTAAAATGTTCAACCAAAATTTTATCCATGCCCGGTCCGTCGGGGTCAACAACCTCCTCCAGATCCTGCCCTGCACAAAAAGCTTTTCCTGCACCCGTAATATAAACACATCTTACTCCCTTATTTGAATCAGCATCTTTTAACCGATCCTGTAAATTCAATGTCATTTCACGATTGAATGAATTAAATTTCTCAGGCCGGTTGAGTGTGATGAATGCAATTGAATTTTTTATTTCTAAGAGAATGGATGGCATAGAATTATTTTTCTGGTGAAAATAATACTGTAACTATATTTTCTACTTTTATAACTTTTCTATCAGCAGTAACTAATGGAAATTTTAAGAATCGGGCTGTAGATGCAATTATAGCGTCAGGAGTTTTTAGGTTATATTTTATTTTATATTCTACTGCAAGCTCTTTTATTTCTTCTGTAAGAGAAATTTTGTGAAATCTGTTTAATACTTTCTGTAATTTAATTTTTTGCTGATCAGAAATTAAAGAAATATGCCCTTTTACTTCAATTTCTGTAATAATGGAATAAGAAATAAAATTTTCTGAAAGAATTTCTGCAGCATACGTATCACCAAGAAGCCAGTAGATGAGAATATTGCTGTCAATTACTAAATTAACTCCATTCTTCATCACGCATTTTTCTAATTAGCTTTACCGGATCTTTTGTAATCTTACCTTTTAAAGCTCCACAAAGAGCATAAATTTCTTTTCTTCTTAACTCCTTCGCATGATTCTCAGCTTGTTCCAGCTTTTTTTGCATTGTTTCTTTAGAATCACTTTTTTTTATAACAATTGTCATAAATTATCTTTTTTTAAAGATACAATCCTTTAGTGACATTTAAAATAATCAAAAGGCTCTTTGCAAGCCTGGCATTGATATAATGCTTTGCAAGCGGTGGAACCAAACTGGCTGATCAGTTTTGTATTTTTTGAGTGACATTGAGGGCATTCTACAATTACTTCATCGTTAAAAAGCATTTTGTCTATCCGGTTAGATTGGGATTTTTCAGAAAGGGTTTGTGGTGGTGCAATTCCATAAGTCTTTAGCTGTGCCTTTCCTTTTTCTGTCATCCAATCTGTTGTCCACGCAGGTGAGAGTTGCTGCGTAATTTTTATGTTTGAAAACCCTCTTTGCAGTAATTCCATTCTAATATTCATTGAGATTACATCCATTGCAGGGCAGCCGCTATAAGTTGGGGTAATAATTACCTCAACCCCCTGCCCCTTCTCCACAAGTGGAGAAGGGAAGAGCTTAACATCTCTTACAATTCCTAAATCAACAATTGATATAACAGGGATTTCCGGGTCTGTTATCTGATCAAGGGTTTTCCAGATCTGTTGGGTAGATATATTTGTTTCTAAAATCATGGTTACCATTCACAACCAGGGTAAGTTCTTTGTAAATATTGCATTTCTTTTAAAATTTCTTCGAGATGATCTGTATGTTTTCCTTCCTTTCCACCATTGTTTTCACTTTTTTGTTTAGGAGGTAAAATTGTGGCTTCATCAAATATTTCAGTTACTTTATTTTCCCAATCATTTTTTATTGTGCTTAGATCAACGCTAATTTTATCTTGAGCTATATCTGTTTCATAATCTGTAGGAACAAAAATCTCACCTGTGTAATCCCATAATTCCTCCAAAGCATTTTGAATTCTTTTATTGCTTTTTTCAGTTCCATCCCCCAACCTTATAACCCATTCGCTACTCCATCTTACATGATAAGTGACTTCCTTTAATGATTTTTCTGCAATTGCTGATAATTGTTTATCATAAGAAGCAATGAGCTTTTGATATAGATAATATTGATAGGTGCTGAAAAAAAATAATTTCAAAATAGTTTTAGCCCAATCGCCATTAGGCAATTCAACTAATAAAATATTTTTGAACTCATGAGCATCTCTAAAATAAGCTAAAGAGTCTTCTGTTGCTCCATCTCCTTTTATCTGTGCAGCATACTGGTAAAAATTTCTTGATTGCCCGATAAGATCCAATGCAATATTACTAATGGCAATATCCTGTTCCAGTATGGGGCCATGTCCCGTCCACTCACTTAACCTATGTCCCATTATCAGGCTATTATCTGCCAGGTGCAGCGTATAATTTAAAAGCTGAGCGGACATAGATCACATGTGTTTTAATTCGTCAGGCAAATCGTAGAAGGTAGGATGACGATATATTTTATCATTTGCAGGTTCGTACATACTTGCAGCATCATCAGGATTAGATGCATGTACATTTTTGGATTCTATAACCCAAATACTTACACCTTCCATTCTTCTCGTATAAACATCTCTTGCATTTTCTATCGCCATTTTTGCATCAGTAGCATGCAAACTTCCTACATGCTTATGATCTAAGCCCTGCTTACTGCGTATAAAAACTTCCCATAAAGCCCCCTCTAAATCTCCCCCAACGGGGGAGACTTCCGCAGCGCTTTTGTTATTTAAAGATTCATTCATTTATTAAGATTTTTTGGGGGATTAAAAAAATTGATTAAATCATTACTCCAGGTAAAAGAAAATATTTCCGTCATAAAAGTACTTTCAAAGTCCCCCGTTGGGGGATTTAGGGGGCTTCTTTTCTGAATATGCCAATGCAGCTTCTCTAACCCAGGCACCGTCTTCATGCGCTTTTACACGTGCAGCAAGGCGCTCTTTATTACATGGCCCATCACCATTTACTACTTTCCAGAATTCATCCCAGTTTATCTCACCAAAATCATAATGCATTTTTTCCTCGTTCCATTTTAGATCTTTATCAGGTATTGTTAGCCCCAATACTTTTGCCTGCTCTGTACATATATCAACAAATTTTTGGCGAAGCTCATCATTGGTAAATCTTTTTATTTTCCACTTCATACTTTGAGCAGTGTGAGGCGAGTTATCATCATTCGGCCCAAACATCATTAGACTTGGCCACCACCAACGATCCAATGCATCCTGCGCCATTTCCTTTTGCTCTTTGCTTCCGCCGGTAAGTGTAAGTAAAATTTCAAAACCCTGCCTTTGATGAAAACTTTCTTCTTTACAAACCCTTACCATTGCCCGTGCATAGGGACCATAAGATGTTCTGCACAAAGGGACTTGGTTCATAATGGCAGCGCCATCTACCAGCCAGCCAATAGCTCCGATATCAGCCCATGTTAATGTTGGATAATTAAATATGGATGAATATTTTGCTTTTCCTGTAAGTAGTTGATCGATCATTTCTTCACGTCCTATGCCCATAGTTTCGGCAGCAGCATATAAATATAACCCGTGGCCAGCCTCGTCCTGCACTTTTGCCAATAAAGTCGCTTTTCTTCTTAGTGATGGCGCTCTTGTTATCCATTCTCCTTCGGGCAGCATTCCAACAATTTCGCTGTGTGCATGCTGACTTATTTGCCTGATTAGATTTTTCCGATAATTATCCGGCATCCAATCTTTGGGTTCAATCTTTATTTCCTTTTCAAGTTTACTATCAAAAATGGTTTCTAATTCTTGTGCTGACATAAAACAAATTTACAAAAACCAATCTGCTATCGTTGTTATTCCATGATTATTTAACATCAAAATCAACAACAACTTTTTCAGATCTTGGATGAGACTGGCAGGTAAGAATAAAGCCGGCCTCCACTTCATCAGGCTCTAATCCATAATTAACTTCCATTTCAACTTCACCTTCTATAAGTTTTGCTTTGCAGGTAGTGCAAACACCGCCTTTGCAGGCAAAGGGAAGATCGGCGCCCTGTGCTAAAGCGGCATCAAGAATATTGTTACTGTCATAATCCAGATCAAAATCAAAACTTCTGCCGTCAAGTGTAACAGTTATTTTACTGGTTTCTTTATTTACCTCACTTGTAGTTTTCGGCTTATAATCTGAAGCTTTCCTTAATGGTGTTGTAAAAAGTTCAAAATGAATTTTACGTTTATCAATTCCTTTTTGCTCTAAAAAATGGCTGACACCAAATATCATTTCTTCCGGGCCGCAAATAAAAAATTCATCAACAGAATTAAGATCAATTAATTTGGTTAGCTGTAAACATTTATCAGGGTTAATTCTTCCATAGTTTATACCAGCTTCCATCCTTTCCCTGCTTAAAATATAATATAGTCTGAAACGCTGAATGTATTTATCTTTTAGTGCTTCTAATTCTTCTTTAAAAATTATTGAGGAAGTATTTTTATTGCCAAAAACTAAAGAGAAGGTGCTTGCTGGCTCTGTGATTAAAGTTGTTTTTATAATGGAAAATATTGGCGTTATTCCGCTTCCCGCAGCAAATGCGACATAATTTTTTTTGTTAGATGATTGCAAATCAGTGTAAAAATTACCGGATGGTGGCATTACATCAATTACATCACCAGCTTTTAAATATGAATTGGCAAAAGTTGAAAATAAACCTCCCTGCACTTTTTTTACTGCAACTCTTACTTCATTATCCAAAGGGCTGGTGCAGATTGAATAAGAACGCCGAACTTCTTCTCCTTCTAAAGTCTTTCGAAGAGTAAGACTTTGTCCTTGTTTAAATTCAAATTCTTTCTGTAGCTCTTGGGGGATCTCAAAAGATATTGAAACACAATCCTGTGTTTCTTTTTTTATATCTTTTACTGTAAGAGGGTGAAAATGTAAGGCCATAATTTGGTCCCGATAGCCATCGGGAGGCAAAAATAACATTATTACTGCTTGATGCTTTGCCGCTTTGTTTTGATTAAAGTGGGTCATTAATATTTATTTTTGCATAAATTATAATGATGGAGCTAAAAGCTATTGATAAGGTAGAGAATATAAGTCCTGAAGATTTTAAGAAGAATTATTACGATACCATGAAGCCCCTGATAATTACAGGACTTGCAAAACAGTGGCCGGCCTATCATAAATGGAACTGGGACTATTTTAAACAAATTGTAGGCAATGTAAAAGTTGGCTTATATAATAATATTAAGAGCGATGCGTATACGCCTATAAACACTGCTGATGATTACAAAACTTTTGGTGAATACATTGATATGATAAAAGAGGGACCGGCAGCATGGCGGATATTCTTATTTAATATTTTTCAGCATGCTCCCCAGTTAACTAAGGATTTTATATGGTCCGAGCATTTAATGAAAGGGTTTGTGAAACGCTATCCCATGCTTTTTGTTGGCGGCGCAACTTCCATTACACATATGCATTTTGATATTGACGTTTCTCATATTTTACATACGCAGTTTTTGGGTAGAAAAAGAGTGTTGCTGTTCCCCAATGAAGAGCAATATAAATTATACCGCAAACCATTTGAAGTATTAAGTCTTGTTGATTTTTCAAATTATCATGAAGGAAATGGAACTCCTGATTACGAGGCTTTTCCGGCGGTTAAGTATGCAAAGGGTTACGAAGTTATTTTGGAGCATGGAGATACCTTATTTATGCCCGCAGGTTTTTGGCATCACATGGAGTATTTAGACAGCGGCTTTGCTATGAGTTTAAGAGCACTGCAAGGTTCCATGAGTGGAAAGGCGAAAGGTGTATGGAATTTATTCGGAATGAGAACGATAGATACGGTTTTGAAAAAAACTTTCCCAAAGCCGTGGTATAATTATAAAAAGAAGAAAATTTTTAAGAGTGCGGATGAGGCAGTAAAGGAATTTGAAAAATAAGTTAGCTAACCTTTTTATTCTATCGCTTTATTAATAAATTTAACGAGAGGCATAAGCGTTTTAAAAGCTTTGACAACTTTTTCTGTTAATTTATTGCTTGTAATATCCTCATCGGATAAATAATTCATAGCAACCAGGCTTTTAAATTTTAAATATTCACCAGCTGGGTTTTCTTTGTCATATCCTCTTGGCAGATTGCTTAGTTTTAAATCAGAAGAATTTTCAAGTTCTTTATATTCTGCAACAAAACTCTTTGCTTCAACAATGCATTTAAACTCATCAAGATTATAATCAATTTCCTGTCTTATTTTTTTTAACTCAGGAGCCATTGGCATCCATATACCACCGCCGGCAAAACTTTTTCCGCCCGGTTCTGTGTGAAAATAGTACCCGGCATAAATTGATTTTTTTCCGCCCTTGTCAAAGCTAGCTCCCATATTATTTTTATAAGGGGTTTTGTTTTTTGAAAAACGTATATCACGATTGATTCTAAATACACAGTCTTTA
>DASYOS010000199.1:0-7316 GCA_036007525.1 Chitinophagaceae bacterium
AGCATAGGTGTACTTAGCTCCATATACATGCAGGCACAAATAAATGCAAATGAGCAAATAACTAAGGTCGCTGAATTGATGCTTTTTATATGTTATAATCAGCAGAAATAGAAAAATAAAAGTTAATGCATTTTCCAGAAGCCAATTGGCCATGTCAGTTGTGCCAATAAGTGAGTTAACCCACACAAAAAGAAATACCGCTGTAAATATTATTAACCAGGGATTTTTTATAAAGGGTACTCTGTATTTTGATATGGATATAGTAAATGCCATATATTATTTAGAATTTAAGTTTGCAGCTGCCTCTTTAGTAAGAGTTCCCTGCCAACCATTAAACATCCACTTCCCTTTTTCTTTTCTCCATATTTCTGTATGATATACTTCAGCTACAACTTTATCGCTCATAAGATATTGTGAGCGGCCATTTATTACAGCCACATTTCCATACAGCCGAACTTTCCTGTCTAATAACTTATACGTCATGCCTGCAAACATTTTTGCCTTAGCATGATCTGCCATAGCCTCTTCCTTTGTTTGCATTACCCCATCTGCATTAATGGCTACATAATCATCAGAAACATTATTTTTCCAATAAGCCATATCATGCTTTAGCATGGCGACAAACATTTTATTCTCAGCGGCTTCAAGTTCTTTTTGCAAAGAAAGAGGAGCTTTAGTTTGGCTAAATGAGAAGTAACAATTAAAAAGAATAATTGTTAAAAAAGCAGCTAATTTTGAGTATTTCATATTTCTATATTTAGAGTAATAATCCTATGATATATATACTTGTATGCTTTCTACTAACAGAGCTAAACAGTCTTTATTAAATTCAATAACAATTATTCTGTATGCTATTAAAGAGTCGGCGTTATAGACAAAAATAAAAAAATAATAAAGAATCTTATTTAAATAAGTACTACTTCAGGTAATTATCAAGCCATGAATAATATCGTTAAAACCGATCTTTGATAAAACTGCAAAAATTTATTTAAAATTATTTATATCATAAGGTACAAACGATGTAAATACATTATCAGGTATATTGGTAAAAACATGGATATCAGTAATTTTTCTTTCACCGCGGGTGCCTGAAAGTTTTATTTTTCCAAATGTTTGGTAATCATCCCAGGTTAGCACAAAGTTTGGTTTGGGTTGATTTGCTTCTTTATAAAATGCCCACTGATCTACCAAATGCGTTTTTTTATTTACCCATACATTAAATGCATTGTTGGGTGTTACGCCAACGCCTTTATATGTTAACCGCACTACATCTGCCTTTACACCTTTCTGAGTAGTATCTTCCGATATGTATTTAAGGATTACACCAGGGTCTTTCATTTTAAAAGGCATTACTAACCAATAAGAATCATTAATCCATATTTTGCGACCTTCTTCCACATACTTTGCTACAGAATCCGGGTTTGTCATTTCTGCCCCATCTTTAAAAACTTTCCCTTTTGAAGTATTGATATTCACTAGGATTTTGGTATCATTCTTTACATTTTCAATTCTAACATTCCCTGTATATTTATCCCATATTAATTTGCGGCTGCCAAAAAAATTCCAGACTATAAAATGTGTGGCATCCCAATTCTTTTTACTACCACTCGCCTTCATTACATCATCAGCAATATTTATTGCTTTAGGATCAGAGTCTTTTTCAATAAAATTTTGAGACTGTGCAAATACGGAGCTATTAAATGCGGCTATAAGCAACAAAAAAATTAAAGCTTTTATAAAAGAAGATTTTATTTTCATATTGTTTTTTGATAAAATTATTTAAAAGTTATGATTAGTCATTAGTAAAAAAAATTTATAGAGATATCAACAATTTCTCGCTCCCAGCTAATTTTGAAACTGGGTTTTTAAAAATGTAATGTAAGGATTTCTTGTTGGTCAATGACCAACAAGAACAGGGGTACAAAGAATGAGAAGTTGATTTACCTTATTCTAACTACACCATCAGTTACAACAGGAAATTTTTTGAAAACCAGATTGTCGTGCCCTGGAATAATTAATTCAGTTTTTGAAACTAATGTTTTCATCCTTTTCATAGCTGCTACATAGGCATTGGGATCAAAGGTCATCGGAATAGCTAACAAATGCTCTAAATTGTAATAGTACCAAATATTATCAGAAGCGATAATAACCTTATCAGTCTTTGAATCTGCGAGAATATATTGCGATTCCCATGTGTGTTTAGAACCGGTGAAAACAAATAGCCCGGGAATAATTTCCAAACTATCGCCCTTAATAAGTATAAGTCTGCCATCTAAATTTATTGCCACAATTTTTGTTACATCAGCTTTATCAAAGCCTTTAGAAGTTCCATTTTTTTGCCAGGCTTCACCAACAAAATAATTATAGTCTTCTTTTTGCATCCATACCATAGCTTTTGGAAATAAATCGATTCCGTCAATGTGGTCTGCATGTGGGTGCGTTATAATAACATCAGTGATATTATCAGGAACTATATTTACTTTTTTAAGTGCGTCAAGTGGTGAGATGTAATTTGTTGGATGTTGTTTTTTTATGTTTTTCATAAATCCAACATTTTTGGTAAAGCCGGCATCTATTAAAATATTTTTACCATTATTTCCTTTTAAAAGCCAAATCATGCTACAGTCCTTAACACTATCATTCATTGCGTCTCCGATAGCAATCTCTGAAGCAGGAATTACTCCTCCATCTGCAAATTTTAAAGCAAAAATTTCATACTTATTTGAATTTTGCGAAAATGATTGAAGACTACTGAAAATAAGTAAAGCAATTAAAAAAATTCGCATATATCACATTTTAGAAACAAAAGATAAAACAAACAAATGCCGGAAACTAACTTTTTGTGTCCGATGATATCTTAATGTGAGTTTTTTGTAGCGGTTGTATGCGATCTTACTGCTGCAAAATAATCATTCATCAGGGTCTCCTGCTTGCTTACTCGGATATGAATATCCTGATGGAACAGCAATTTTCATCTCACTAATCCTAATAATCCCATAAATCATGGTTCAGACCTCATTTCTTCTGCCCATTTATCTCTTTCATCGGGGCTAAATTTCCAGGGGCAAAATTATTTTAAATGTTGCTGAACATACCGTCAATTCTTATTTTGAAGAATCAGGGCTCATTACATCTACTTCATTTTTCCAGGAACCATCAGATTGTTTTTTCCAAATAGTTATTGATTTAAAATTTTGAACTGAAGATTTGCCAACCGAATCTGTCATTGTCATTCTGGTGTTCTCCAGCAAATACCCAACGTCACCACTTTTAGAGATCTCCGCATTTTTTGGTTCCCAGCTAATTTGAAATCCTGGGTTTTTAAAACTTCCTTCTACCATTTGCCGGATCGCCTGCTTGCCTTTTAAAGTTGGTTGTCCGGCGGAGATAACTGTAGCGTCTTCTGCCCAATAACTTAATGTCTTTTCAACATCCCGTGTGGCAGCCACTTTCGACCATTCCCGGCTTTAGATTCATAAGTTTTTCACCCTCTGTTTTTGTGTCAACAGTTTGTTGATTACAGCTAAGAAATGTTATAACCATAATTGCATTGATAGTTATCTTTTTCATATTATGTTTATTTTATTAATAAAGATAAATGAAATCTGATAAATTTAAATATGCATTAGCATAGCTATCCGCTCTCATCTCCTCCGCCCATTTATCTCTTTCATCAGGACTGAATTTCCAGGGAGCAAAATTATTTTCAACATTGCTGAACATTGCATTCCATTCTGCTGGGGCATTGCTTTCTTCCATTACCAGTGAGCAGTGCAATTCTAAGCGTAGGATAATTTTCCTCTTGGTTCAGGAATAGGGCGGGAAAGTGATGTTGCAGTTTCTATCCATTCATCTATTGATACTTCAGCATTTTGCAAGGCTTCTGCATAAGTATTACCATCTGCCAAACAACCCGATAATTCAGGGACTTCTGCAATAAAAGAATTGTCTTCTTTACTCCAGTAAATTATAATTTCATACTTAGCTTTCATCCTGTATCATTTTATATTTTAGTAATATATCTCTTACTTGTTTAACCTGATATGCCTTGGCTTTATTACCTAAAGGCTGGATATTTATTATTTCATCAATATTTTCTTTCCAAAAAATATGATGACTTCCTTTTATCCGATAGCTAAAATTAAAATTACGTAATAACTTAGTCAGCTCACTGAATTGTATATTATTATCTGAATGCCCTGATAATATCCTAATTATTAATTTATCCAATTGTGCCATATCAACATAATTATGATCTCAACTCTCCTCTCTCATTTCCTCCGCCCATTTATCCCTTTCATCGGGGCTAAATTTCCAGGGAGCAAAATTATTTTCAATATTACTGAACATGCCATTCCATTCTGCAGGGGCATTGCTTTCTTCCATTACCAGTGAGCGGCGTAGTTCTAAAATAATATCAAGAGGGTTAATACTTACCGGGCATTCTTCTACACATGCATTGCATGTGGTGCAGGCTCTTAGTTCTTCTGTGGTAATATAATCGTGGAGCAAGGTTTTATTATCAGTAACAAAAGTTTTATTCTTATTGATATTTCTTCCCACTTCTTCCGCTCTGTCACGTGTATCCATCATTATTTTACGGGGATTTAAAAGCTTGCCCGTTTTATTTGCAGGGCAGGCAACAGTGCATCTTCCGCATTCCGTACAACTGTAAGCATCTAATAAATTCTTCCAGCTAAGGTCAAAAATATCTTTAGCGCCAAACCCGATAGCTATCGGGTTGTGTGCAGCTTCCGGAGCATCTGTGGGGGCCAGTTCCGGTTTGAACATATAGCTAACTTCGTTTTGTACACTCTGCATATTATCCATCTTGCCTTTTGGCTCCAGCTTTTGATAATAGGCATTTGGAAAAGCCAGGAATATGTGCAGATGTTTGCTGTAGGGAAGATAATTTAAGAAAGCAAAAATACCTGCGATGTGCAGCCACCATGCTGTTCTTTCAATACCGATTAATGTTGATGCAGAAAGGTTTTGGAAAATAGGAGCAAACAATCCCGACAAAACAAAATTACCATGATCAATATAATGTTCACTCCTTTGTAATTGTAAAGCTCTATCAGCAGAATTCATTGTAAGAAATAATGTCATCAATATTATTTCTGTTATCAAAATGTAATTTGCATCACTGCGTGGCCATCCATCCAGATCATGCTTCATAAAACGCTTAAGCTTTAATATATTTCTTCTTACTAAAAATGCAACACAAACTGAAAGGACGCCAAGGGCCAGTATCTCAAAAAAGTTTATTAAGAAAGAATAAAACCCTCCTAAAGTTCCTGCAAACATTCTGTGTGTACCAAAAAGCCCATCCAATGCAATTTCGAGTACTTCAATATTAATAATGATAAAACCGGCATATATAATAAAATGCATAAAAGCAACCAGCGGGTAGCGAAACATTTTCTTTTGCCCTAAGGCTAGCAATAAAAGATTCTTCCATCGTTCAGCAGGCCGGTCATTAAGATCTTCATCTACACCTAATAAAATATTCCTCCTGATCTCTTTTGCTTTTTTTGCAAAAACAAAAACTGAAACTGCAATCAGCAGGACAAAAAGAATTTGAGAAAAAATTTGCATAAAATTATCTTGCCATCAAAAATACAAGACAATAAAGAAGTATAAAATTATAATTTTATCAGGGGGTAAGGGCGTTAAAAATGTATCCAATGCCCTTTGATACTTCCATTTGAAAACTCAATGCTTGGCGCAGGAAATTTAAATGCATTTAAAGCAGATAAAATAAGTCTTACCGCTTTCTTGTTCGTTCGTATCTTACTCAGATCAACATCCGGCGATAAATACCATTGGCGATAGCGTTTAATATCACTCCTGTCAAAAGTTACATTTCCATATTTATCTTTAGCAATGTTGCTCCTTCCTCCAAATAAACCATCTGCTCCATAACCAACTGCTATAGAAAACCATCGTGGTAATTTGGTTTGTGGAAAAAATGATTTTATATTAACACTTGCCCAATCAGTTAATGCATTGTAGTCTTTTATAAAACGTTCACTTTCTGATTTGCCGTAAATTTCATCAGCTCTTCTATTAAGGTCGGCAGCACCATAATCTCTTTTATGAAAAGAAAATTTTAATTTGATTCTCTGATCATCCCACGCCAGTTCCTGGCCTATAAAAAGCCCGGAACCTAATACGTTAGCGCCCAGATCGCCCCAACTCCAGCCATATTCTGCAGAAAAACCATCTAATGTTTCAATAATTGTTTCGTAGGCAATACCGCTTAACCCGCCTATCCAAATTCTTTTTTTGCGGGGAATTCCACTCCAACGCCACAATTCATAGCTGGCGAAACTTTCAATGTATGCACCATATGCATGACCAACCTTATCTACCTGCAACCACTCTGCATTATCATTAAAAAAGTGAAAACTACTACGTGGATATTGAGAATACCAGGCGGCATTTAATACGCCCATAACACCGGTGTAACCAATTATATTAGCTGCAGCTACAAGCTTTACACGCTTTTTATTATAAGGATAAACAGTATGCCCGGCAGCAGTTATTTTATGATAATTTGCCGTATCAAATTTAAGCTGAATGCTATCCTGTGAATAAGAGGTAAAAGAAAATGATATGTAAATAATTGCAATTAGTGATCGCATAGGATAATAAATAATCATATAAAAATACGTTAGTAAATGGTTTCGGGTTTCAAATAATCAAAATTCAATAACTTCCACCCCTCAAAATCAATAACATGGATAGCAAAACACAGGAAAGAATTAATGCCTGGCTTTCACCGGCTTACGATGAGGCTACAAAAGATGAAATAAAAAAGCTACAGCAGCAAAACGCCGCAGACCTGGAGGATGCATTTTATAAAGAACTTGAATTTGGCACCGGTGGCTTACGCGGAATAATGGGTGTTGGTACAAACCGTATGAATAAATATACAGTTGGCATGGCAACGCAAGGGTATGCTAATTATTTAAAAAGCTGTTTCAGCCATGTAAAAGTGGCCATTGGTTATGATTGCAGAAACAACAGTAAGGAATTTGCGCAGATAACAGCTAATATTTTTGCTGCAAATGACATAAAAGTGTATTTGTTTGATTCGCTGCGGCCTACACCGGAGATCAGTTTTGCCATACGATATTTCGGGTGCCAGGGCGGAGTGGTTTGTACAGCCTCACATAACCCTAAAGAATATAATGGTTACAAAGCTTATTGGGATGATGGTGCTCAAATGGTTCCACCTCATGATAAAAATGTAATTGCTGAAGTGGAGAAAATAAAAAGTATCGAAGATGTGAAGTGGTCGAAAGTCCCCT
>DASYOS010000200.1:0-12388 GCA_036007525.1 Chitinophagaceae bacterium
CGTGATTAGCCATGAAAATTTTATTTTTGGGTGGCAAAGATAGGGTTTATACTCAAAAAAACAACCGATATTCGCAACTTATATGAAAGATTTTTCCTACATCACTAACTCACACCCGGCTTATATAGAGAATCTTTATGATGATTTTGTAAAAAATCCTGAAACTGTTGATCCGGACATCCGAAAATTTTTTGAAGGTTATGATTTTGCCTTATCACAAAGCAATGGGCAAGCTGCAACTTCTATTTCATCTAAACTGCAAGAATCGGGCAATTTGGGAAAAGAATTTGGGGTGTATCAATTAATTGAAGCCTATCGCACAAAAGGACATCTCATTGCCAAAACAAATCCTATAAGGCAAAGGAAAGATCGCCAGGCAAATATTGAGCTGACCTATTTTGGCCTGGATGATTCAGATATGCAGACAGCCTTTTTTGCAGGAAAATTTGCAGGGTTAGAAAAAGCTACCCTAGAAATGATAGTTAAGCATCTAAAAAAATGTTATGCAGAATCAACAGGGGTTGAATATACATATGTGAACGATCCAAAACGCATGGAATGGCTTACCAATGCTGTTGAAAATACAATGCTGCAGCCTGTTCCTTTAGAACAAAAAAGAAGAATACTCCAAAAGCTGAATGAAGGTGTAATGTTTGAAAAATTTCTTCATACAAAATATATTGGCCAAAAAAGATTTTCGCTGGAAGGAGGGGAGACAACTATACCTGCATTGGATGCAATTATAAATACAGCTGCTGATAATAAGGTGCAGGAAGTGGTTATAGGCATGGCGCACAGGGGAAGATTAAATATTCTTGCAAATATTCTTGGTAAAACATACGAGCAAATATTTACTGAGTTCGAGGGAACAACTACTCCTGATACAACAATGGGTACCGGTGATGTAAAATATCATTTAGGATTTAGCAGCGAAATAGAAACTGCAAATGGTAAAAAGGTCCACCTGAAATTGTGCCCAAATCCTTCACATTTAGAAGCTGTAAACCCGGTTGTTGCTGGCTTTGCACGAAGTAAAGCAGATGTAATTTATGAAAGTGAATATGATAAAATACTTCCTATATTAATTCATGGTGATGCATCTGTGGCAGGGCAGGGGGTTGTGTACGAGGTTTTGCAAATGAGTAAATTAAAAGGTTATTATACAGGAGGAACCATTCATTTTGTAATTAATAATCAAATAGGATTTACTACAGATTTTGATGATGCCAGAAGTTCTGATTATTGTACATCACTTGCGGCAATAGTTCAGGCGCCGGTATTTCATGTTAATGGTGATGATGCTGAAGCCGTTGTAAAGACATCTCAAATAGCAATGCTTTATCGCCAGCAATTTAACAGTGATATTTTTATTGACATGGTTTGTTACCGCCGCTGGGGGCATAATGAAGGCGATGATCCAAAATTTACGCAACCAGGTTTGTATTCATTAATAGATAAGCAGCCAAACCCGAGAGAAGTTTATACAAAATGGCTGATGTTGCATGGCGAAGAAGGTGCTGCCGATCTTGCCAAAGAAATGGAGAAGAAATTCTGGAGTGATTTGCAGGAGCGTTTAGATGAAATAAAACAAAATCCGCTTCCTTACACTTATCAAAAACCAGAGCTTTGGTGGCAAAGCCTGAGAAGAGCAACTGCCAACGATTTTGATGCTTCACCAATAACTGCAATCAGCAAAGATCAGGTTGAAAAATTATTTAATGCAATCATGAAATTGCCTGAAGGATTTAAGACACTTAAAAAGGTAGAAAAGATGTTGCAGGAAAAAATAAGAGTTTTTACCGAACAGAAAAAACTGGATTGGGCCACAGGTGAATTACTTTCTTATGCAAGTGTTTTAGCAGATAAAAAAGATGTAAGAATGAGCGGGCAGGATGTACAGAGAGGAACATTCAGTCACCGCCATGCAGTTTTAAGAGATGAAGTAAATGATGGGTTTTACAATCGATTAAGCAATGTTGCAGAAGGGCAGGGAAAGTTCAGAATTTATAATTCGTTGTTAAGCGAGGCTGCTGTTTTAGGTTTTGAATATGGATATGCAATGGCTAATCCCAACACGTTGGTTTTATGGGAAGCACAATTTGGAGATTTTGGGAATGGCGGGCAAATTATTATAGACCAGTTTATTGCCGCTGCGGAACAAAAGTGGCAACGGATGAATGGTCTTGTTCTTTTATTGCCACATGGTTACGAGGGCCAAGGTCCGGAACACAGTAGCGCCAGGTTGGAAAGATTTTTACAAATGTGTGCAGAGTTAAATATGGTAATTGTAAATATTACGACATCCGCAAATTATTTCCATGCCATGCGTAGGCAATTAGCATGGCCATTTAGAAAACCTTTGATCGTTTTTTCCCCAAAGGCAAACCTGCGTCATCCGGGTAGCTTCAGCCATCTTGATGAATTTACTTCCGGTGGATTTAAAGAACTTTTGGATGATAATTTTATAAAAGATGTTTCTGCAATAAAGAAGGTTTTATTCTGCAGCGGCAAAATTTATTTTGATCTTGCGCAAAAGCAGGAAAAGGAAAACAGGCAGGATGTTGCTATCATCCGTATGGAACAAATTTATCCATTACCATTAAAGCAGCTGGATGAATTGTATAAAAAATACAGCAAAGCAATTTGGTTTTGGGTACAGGAGGAACCACTGAACATGGGAGCAGTATCATTCTTATTAATGAATCTGAAAACCATAAATTATGGAGTGATTAGCAGGCAGGCTAGCGCTTCCACCGCTACAGGTTATTCAAAGGTGCATGCTCAGGAACAGGCTGAAATAATTGAAACTGCTTTTAATATATAATTTAACCTATAACTTAGGTGATATTTTAAAACTCAATCATGGCTATAGAAATTAAGGTTCCTTCAATTGGTGAAAGCATAACAGAAGTAACCCTTGTAAAATGGATAAAGAATAATGGCGATTATGTTGAAAGGGATGAAGTGATTGCAGAACTGGAAAGTGAAAAAGCCACTTTCGAAATTAATGCAGAGAAGGCAGGTATATTAACTACGGTTGCCAACGAAGGTGATACTTTAAAAATTGGTGATGTAACATGTACAATTGATGATAACGCTGCGGCTCCTGAAAAACCTGCTGAGAAAGAAGCTGAGAAAAAACCAGTAAGTAAAAAAGAAGAACCGAAAAAAGCTGAAGAGAAAAAAGAAATTCCACAAGCTCAGGCTGAACCTCAAAATAAAGAGAAAACTTCTTCTGATGCAAAAGCCACTCCCGTAGCTGCAGCAATTTTAGCAGATAAAAAAGTGGACGTAAAGAATATTACGCCAACAGGTTCCAATGGAAAAATTTTAAAGCATGATGTGCTGGATGCTTTATCAAATCCCGGTAGAAGCATTAGCCAGACAATGTTTAGCAGGGATGATAAACCGGAGAAGATGAGCAATCTTCGTAAAACTATCAGCAGACGATTGGTAGAAGCAAAAAATACAACTGCTATGCTTACCACTTTTAATGAAGTGGATATGAGCGCTATTATGGAGCTGCGAACCAGGTATAAAGAAATTTTTAAAACTCAACATGGTACTAATCTTGGCTTCATGAGTTTTTTTACAAAGGCAATTTGCTTTGGCTTGCAGGAATGGCCTTCAGTAAATGCAATGATAGATGGCGAAAATATTATTCATCATAATTATTGCGATATTTCTATTGCTGTATCTGCTCCAAAAGGTTTGGTTGTGCCGGTAATAAGAAATGCCGAAAGCCTTAGCATGGCTGAAATTGAAAAGAAGGTTGTGGAATTAGCAACCAAGGCAAAGGAAAATAAACTCACTATAGAAGAGATGACGGGTGGTACTTTTACCATAACCAATGGCGGTGTATTCGGATCATTAATGAGCACACCAATAATAAATATTCCGCAGTCAGCAATTTTAGGGATGCATAAAATACAGGAAAGGCCGGTTGCCATTAACGGACAGGTAGTAGTTAAGCCAATGATGTATGTTGCGTTGAGTTATGATCATAGGCTTATTGATGGCCGTGAGTCAGTAAGTTTTTTGGTTAGAGTAAAAGAGATGCTTGAAAATCCTGAGCAATTGCTCTTTGGTAAAGATCCTGTGAAAGCATTATTGGAGATTTAACGATGTAAGAAATCCATATTCGTCACAATTCTTGTTTATAGTTGGTGCACCTGACTCACAAAGCCTATGGGGATATCAACCAGGGGCTAAAGTAATACTTATGATATTTAGAAAGCAGCCTCCGCCTGGTCTCCGGCCAGCGGAAAGAAAATATGTTGCTCTTTAAACATTTGCCGTTGGCCGGAGACCAGACGGCGGCTCTCACGGATTGCAGGTGAACACCTACGATGGCTGAATTAGTCCAGGGTTAATTCGTCAGGACACCATACCGCAAAGCCTGTGTTAGCAGCCGTACATTTATTTTTTCCACTTTTCATTAAAAAACTGCTTAGAAACCCTGATAAATTCTTGCTTGTTTTTTCTCTTATGCGCATCATGTTCTGAATTGGGTAAAATCCATAAATATGACTCAGGAAGATTCTTTCTTGCATTTGAAATACATTCCAATGGAACGCTTGTGTCTTGGTCTCCCAAAATAAATAGCGTTTTAGCTTGGATGCTCTTCATCTCTTCATTACTGACTGAAATCTTGTAATTTGGGAATTGATCTAAAATGGCCTTGCTCTGCGCTTCGTTCATTTGTTGTTCACGCATCCCCTTTAAATTATTTATGTTTTTATAGGATAAAGATTCAATCCATTCCGGATAATCTCTTGCATTCCAAGTTCCACATGCGTTAATAGAAATCATTGATTTGATCAATCCTGGGTGTAACAAAGCCAGTTGAAACAAAACATCCCCACCATAACTGTACCCAATTGCATTGAGGCTCTTAAGCTTTAAATGTTTGATAAGAGCATCTACGTCATTTGCAGCTGATTTTATAGATAAGTTTTCTTTGTATGGCTCTGATTTACCATGCCCTTTTAAATCTATTAAGTAAACCTCAAAATCATTTGCATAGTCAGAAACGTAAGGCAACCAAGATTTTGAAGATCCGGCGTATCCGTGTAGTAGGATTAATGGTGCTCCTTTCCCATAAACCTCATAGTAAATTTTAACGCCATTAAGTGACACAACTTCCGCTTTCTTCGGTGTTTGAGAAAAACTCATTTCAAAACTGAATAATAGAATAAAAAGTATGAGTATGATTTTCATGGTGTAAATAATTTAAAGACTTTCCATATTAATGGCTGCTAACTCATAAATATAAGAAGTTTTCTAAAAACTGTCATTTTATCTATAATATTTAGTTTCATGTTTTTAGAAATAGTTGGGACGCAACCAGGACAAAATCAAGCATTCTTATTTTGAATAATTATTAAAAGCAAGTTTATATTGTGGATTAATTTATGAGATCTTTTTCACATCTTAATTCTGCTGCGGCGATTCTTGCTTCCTATAGTGGTTATGAACCATTTCATCTCTTTATAAAAAAATATTTTTCTGCTAATAAAAAGTTTGGATCAAAAGATAGAAAGCAGATTGCCTCACTTTGTTACAATTATTTTCGTTTAGGGCATGCAGTAAAAAATATTTCTGCAGAAGATAGAATTTTACTGGCTACATTTTTATGTGAGACTCAACCATCAGAATTTTTTAAAAGTTTAAAGCCTGAATGGAATGATTTAATTGAAAAACCTTTAGAGGAAAAATTATCAATTGTCAATCATCAATTCTCAATTAAAGATATTTTTCCTTTTAAAGATGAATTAAGTGAAGGGATTGATCCAAACAAATTCAGTCTTTCATTTTTAGTTCAGCCCGATCTTTTTTTAAGGATCAGGCCCGGCAATCACAAAAAAGTAACAGGGAAATTAGCAAGAGCCGGTCTTAATTACAAAGTAGTATCAGAAAATTGTATCGCATTGCCAAATGCATCAAAAGTTGATACTGTTATTGAATTAGATAAAGAAGCTGTAGTACAGGATTATAATTCGCAGAGAGTCGGAGAGTTTATTCAACTGGCATCTGACAACGGGCAACGGGCAACTTTTAAAGTATGGGATTGTTGCGCTGCAAGTGGGGGCAAATCTATTATGGCATATGATATTAATCCGATAATTGAATTAACAGTAAGCGATAAACGGGCATCTATCCTGGATAATTTGCACAAACGTTTTGCAAAAGCAGGAATAAAAAAATATAATTCATTTGTTGCTGATCTGTCAACTGACAACTGTCAATTGCCAACTAACAAATTCGACCTTATTATTTGTGATGCACCATGCACCGGTTCAGGCACATGGGCAAGAACACCGGAACAGTTATTTTATTTTTCAAAGAATCCTGCGGATAAAAAAGAAGCGAAAGAAAAATATTCAGTATTGCAAAAACAAATTGTGCAGAATGCAATTCCATATTTAAAAAGTGGAGGCCATTTATTGTATGTTACGTGTTCAGTTTTTAAAAAAGAAAATGAAGACATTGTAAAATTCATACAGGAAGAACTTCACCTTCAATTAATAAAAAAAGAGATCTTACAAGGTTATGAAATAAAGTCCGATACTATGTTTGCAGCTTTATTTACTGCGCCAGCAACTTGATATTTCCTTTGTTTGCTCCAAGGTTATATTGCAATGTATAAATACCTGTGGCCAGGGGTTGCAACTTATCAAATATTACTGATTGTATTTGCCCCTGTTGCACACTTACTATTTTAGTTGCATAAAGTTTACCGTTAAAATCATACAGCTTAAAAAATGCCGTGCCGGTAGATGCAGGGTTTATCAATATTGTAAACTTTCCTTTTACAGGATTGGGATTAACTTCTATCAATTTGCTACCTGGCGTAATTGGGATTGGATTTCGCAATGCTCTTTGTTGGAGAAGATCTTCATATGCTTTTCTAAAATTTGGAATGCCATAGCCTATGCGGTCATTGGGCGCAGTATAAATACTACTGCTGCGTTTAACTGCTTCTATAATTTCCATATTAGTAAACTCAGGAAACGCCTGCCAAAAGCATGTAATAAGTCCGGCTAAATTGGGCGCAGCAAAAGAAGTTCCATTGCCAAAAGTAGGCTGATCATTTAATCCTGCAATTGCAGTACCCTGACCAACAGATGCTACAGTAGGCTTTATTCTTCCATCACTGGAAGGGCCATAGCTGCTGAATGAGGCAGGTATACCTGCAGCCGTTACTCCACCTACGGTTACTATACTATCGGCATCAGCAGGAGTTGATATATAATGCCAGGAATTATTTCCATCATTGCCTGCTGATACAACCGAAATAATTCCTTTTTTAGCAGCCATTGCATTGGCTCTTGCGATAACAGTGATCTTACCATTCAACTCAGCATAGGTATGATTAAAAACTGGGTTATCAAAAGTTGTATATCCAAGCGAAGTGGAGAAAACATCAATGCCAATACTATCTGCTCTTTCAGCCGCCGCTGCCCAATTCTGTTCTTCAATAGGATATTCAGTTGCCGCATCTTCTGTTCTGTATAAATAAAATTTTGCTTTTGGGCTGCTGCCAACTAATTGTCCCGGCCAGTTGGCTGCAATTATCGAAAAGCAAAACGTTCCATGAGAATCATCTTCGTTTACACTTATTTCGTTTTTTACAAAATCATAAGTTTCTATTATTTGGTTATTATTTCTTACACTATCAAAAGCAGTGAGTGTTAAATAATTTTTGTATCCTGCATCAAACATGGCTAATAACATTCCTTCTCCTTTAAATCCATTGTTGTGTAAAAATTCTCCTTCGTGAATATGTATCTGTGCAAATGAATTTCCGTAATTAAAAACATCTGCAGTAGTTTGTACAATTTGTGTACCTGTTGTTATCTGGGATGTTTCTTCATTAAATTTATTTCTGGTGCTGATATTTTCTCTATTTCCCTGCTGTATTCTCATTACAGGGTTTGATGAAATAACAAACGGAAAGCTGTTGATCTTTGCAAGGGCTGCAACATCTGTAGTTTGTATGCAAACTTCATTCAACCACTTAGATCTATTAAGAATTAAAACATTGCCTGCTAAACGTATACTGTCAATATATCGTGGCGTTATTGGCAAATCTGTTGAGTCAATAGAAATCTTTTGCTTTACTCTTCTCTGTATTGATTTTGCAGATAAAAATTGAGAGGGGTTAGTTATGGTATAAGGTGTGCCAACCTTATCTTTAAATCGTATGATGTATTTAGAAAATTGTGCGTCTGAAACTTTTGCGAAAAATGTAGCAGCAATAAAAAACAGGAGTAAAGCTTTCATCATATCAAAAAATTAGTAAGAGCAATTTTTAGTCAATGCTATTTGGATTATACCGCCGCCGATAACATCATCCTCTTCATAAAAAACTGCACTTTGGCCGGGAGCAATGCCTTTTACATCTTCATAAAAACGAACATAGACTTCATTTTCTGTAGAATGCAAAGTGGATAATGCGCCTTTATCTTTATACCTGATCTTTGTGAGTACTTCCATTCCATCAGTAATACCATTCCCGAAAGGTCGGGACAGGTCATATTTTATCCAGTTAATTCCGGAAACTTTCATTTCATTTTTGTTAAGATCATCTTCTTCTCCCAAAACAATGGTATTGCTTTCGGGAATAATTTCAGTAACAAATGCAGGCTTTCCCAAAGCAATATCCAATCCCTTTCTTTGCCCGATGGTATAAAAAGGATATCCTTTATGGTTGCCTAAAATCTTGCCGCTTTTATCTACGAAATATCCGCCTTCAACTTTTTCCTCAAGACCCGTAACTTTTCTTTTTAAAAAGCCGCGATAATCATTATCAGGCACAAAGCAAATCTCGTAGCTTTCACTTTTTTTAGCCAGTTCAGGATAGCCATAATCATTCGCCATTTGCCTTATGGCAGATTTGCGGTAAGTGCCCAAAGGCAATAATGTTCTGCTTAGTAGATCCTGTTGCAAACCCCACAATACATAGCTTTGATCCTTTGTTTCATCAATTCCTTTTCTTATAAAATATCTTTTATTAGTGTGTTGATGAATTTGTGCGTAATGACCTGTGGCAATAAAATCGCAACCTAATGCATCAGCTCTTTTTAATAAAGCCCGCCATTTTATATGTGTATTGCACATCACACATGGATTAGGAGTTCTGCCTGCAAGATATTCTTCAACAAAATTGTCAATAACCATATCGCCGAACTCATCCCTGATATCTAAAATAAAATGTGGAAAACCATGTTGCACTGCAGCAGCACGGGCATCGTTAAAACTATCAAGGTTACAGCAGCCGGTCTCTTTTTTTGATGTGCCGCCGCTTGTTGCATAATCCCAGGTTTTCATGGTTATTCCAATCACTTCATAACCTTCATGGTGCAACATAAGCGCTGCAACGGTACTGTCAATACCCCCACTCATTGCCATTAAAACTTTTCCTTTCTTACTCATAAAATGATCTGCAAAGGTAAGTTAGTTTAAGTTTTGGAATTTGTTAATGCAAGCAGTTGGATTAGCTCATTTTTGGCAATCCATCCTTGCAAAGGTATCAATTACCAAATTTACACAAGCTCTTCTTAAAAGAAACCTAATAAAGCCGCAGGATTTATAAACACCTTCCCATTAATCCGTTAATCCCATAAATCATGGTTCAGACTATTTATTTTATCTTGCATCCATGCAACAATATATTGAACTGTTACAACAAATTTTAATAAAAGGAACAGATAAAAGCGATAGAACAGGCACTGGCACCCGGAGTATTTTCGGATATCAAATGCGGTTTGATCTAGCTGAAGGATTTCCATTGGTTACAACAAAAAAGTTGCATCTTAAAAGCATTATTCATGAGCTTCTATGGTTTTTAAAAGGTGATACCAATATTAAATATCTAAATGAAAATGGAGTTAGGATTTGGGATGAATGGGCAGATGAAAATGGTAATCTTGGTCCTGTTTATGGTAAGCAATGGCGTAGTTGGCAAGGTACTGATGAAAAAGTTGTAGATCAGATCTCAGAACTTATTAAACAAATTAAAACCAACCCGGATAGCAGAAGGTTAATTGTAAGTGCATGGAATGTTGCTGACCTTCCTGAAATGAAATTAATGCCCTGCCATTGCTTATTTCAATTTTATGTGGCAAATGGAAAACTCAGCTGCCAGTTATACCAGCGCAGCGCTGATGTTTTTTTGGGTGTACCATTTAATATTGCTTCGTATGCTTTGCTAACCTTAATGATTGCACAAGTTTGTGATCTTGATCCCGGGGAGTTTGTTCATTCATTCGGCGATGTACATTTATACAACAATCATTTTGAACAAGCAGAATTGCAATTGACAAGAAAGCCCTTCGCATTACCGCAAATGAGAATTAACCCTGAAGTAAAAAATATTTTTGATTTTAAATTTGAGCATTTTGAATTGGCGAATTATGAAAGCCACCCCGCAATTAAAGCGCCGGTAGCGGTGTAGAAGAAATAAGGAATAAGAAATTTTTAAATAAGAAATAAGAAAGTTATGATCATATCTCATCTTGTTGCTGCATCAGAAAATAATGTAATCGGCAAACACAATAAGATCCCCTGGCATTTGCCCAACGATTTAAAATTCTTTAAAAATAAATCATGGGCTATGCCGGTAATAATGGGACGAAATACATATGAATCATTAGATAAACCTTTAGCCGGCAGGATAAACGTTGTAATTACAACAAAAAAAGATTGGCAAAGAAATGATGTAACTGTTGCTCACAGCATCAACGAAGCAGTTAAGAAAGCTTGTGAATCTGATTGCAATGAGCTTTTTATAATAGGAGGAGGAGAGATATTTAAACAATCATTGAATATTGTAAACCGGATATACCTTACACGTGTTCACACCACGATGGAGGGTGATGTATTTTATCCTTCCCTGGATGAAACGCAATGGAAATTAATTTCAGAAGATCCACATCAGGCAGATGAAAAGCATCAGTTTGCTTATACTTTTCAGTTATGGGAAAAATTAATTAATGTATAGTCGCTTTAAGTTAGCCAGAAAATATCTGCGATATTATTTATTCTCATCTAATGGCAAAGGGCATGGTATTCATTCCCCTTTTGTTTTTGATTTTATTAAGAATGTTCTCAATGATAAAAAAGAATATTCAATATTTCCAGTAATTGAGAAATTAAGAAAAGATCTTTTAAAAAATGAAAATATTATTGATGTAGTGGATTTTGGAGCGGGTTCCTCAATGCTTGCTTATAATAAAAGAAAAGTAAAAGATATTGCCCGGTCATCTTTAAAGCCAAAAAAATTTTCACAATTATTATTCAGAATTGCGAAATATTATAATCCACAAACCATCGTAGAATTGGGGACTTCTTTAGGGGTCACTACTGCCTATTTAGCAAATGCTAATAAAAATAATGAGGTATTTACACTTGAAGGTTCTAAAAATATTGCAGAAGTGGCACAAAGTAATTTCCAGAAACTTGAATTGCGAAATATAAGATTGACACGGGGAAATTTTGATGACACATTAAATGAAACATTATCCCTGGTATCAACTATTGATCTTGCATTTATAGATGGCAATCACCGCAAGCAACCTACACTAAATTATTTCCAAAAACTTTTGGAAAGATCTTCTGACCAATCAATTTTTATTTTTGATGATATTCACTGGAGTGCAGAGATGGAAGAAGCCTGGAAAGAAATACAGCAATACCCCGCAGTTACCTTAAGCATTGATCTATTTTTTATCGGACTGGTTTTTTTTAAGAAAGATTTTAAAACAAAGCAGCATTTTGTTATCAGGTTTTAAATTTTCAATATCTTTCGCCAATATTTCAATAATATGATAATTGGTGTTTTAAAAGAACCACTACCTGAAACCAGAATCTCCTTATTACCGGAACATTTAGCTACGCTTAAAAATTGGAATGTAGATATTGTCGTTGAAACCGACGCTGGTATAACCGCCTTTGCTACAGACGAAAAATATATTGATGCAGGAGCCAGGGTTGTAACCCGCGAAGAAGTTTTGCAAACCTCAGATGTTATATTAGCCATAAATATTTTTCCCGAAGCTAAAACTTCCACCTTAAATTCTAAAGTTCTTCTTGGTAATTACCAGGCTTTATTTAATGCTCCTATCATAAAAAATTGGAGTGATAAAGGAATTACAGTTTTTAGCATTGACATGATACCGCGAACAACAAGAGCACAAAGCATGGATGTTTTAAGCAGCCAGGCGAATATTGCAGGTTACAAAGCGGTATTGCTTGCCGCTAATTTATTTCCAAAATATTTTCCGATGTTTATGACTGCAGCAGGCAGTATCCCGCCGGCAAAGGTTTTGATATTGGGGGCGGGTGTTGCAGGTTTACAAGCGATTGCAACAGCAAAACGATTGGG
>DASYOS010000201.1:0-2532 GCA_036007525.1 Chitinophagaceae bacterium
AAAAGACCTGGTATAAAAAGCTGATTTCTAAATGTGTTTGTTTTCATAATATTTGTAATTCAAAAAGTGAACCATAGTTTAAAGATACTTTTCCATTTCGCTTTGATATTGTAGAGCAATAGCTCTGGCTTCTGCTGCAAAGTCTTCATCTTCCCCGGCATAAATGATTGCCCGGGAAACATTCACTAAAAGTCCACAATCCTTTGTTAATAAATGTTTGGATATTTCTTTTAGGTTTCCGCCCTGGAAGCCAACTCCCGGAACCAATAAAAAATTATTAGGGATAATTTTGCGAATGCTATCCAGTTGATCCGCTTGTGTAGCTCCGATTACAAACATTAAATTATTTGGTGTTCCCCATTTGGCTGCGGTTTCCAAAACTGTTTCGTATAAAAAATTAATTTTTTGTTTAGTGGTGTTAGTGCTGCCCTTTATCTCATCAATTTGGGTAACCACTTTTTTTAATTCAAAATCCGCAGCACCGGAATTAGAAGTTAGCCCCAAAAGGATCGTCCATTTATTTTCATATTCAAAAAATGGCTTTATAGAATCTTCGCCCATATAAGGTGCAACGGTTATTGCATCAAAGTTCAGCGTTTCAAAAAAGGCTTTTGCATATTGAGAAGACGTGTTACCTATATCACCACGTTTTGCGTCTGCGATTTTAAAGTGCGTATCAGGAATATAATTCACCGTTTTCTCCATCGCTTCCCAGCCTTTCATTCCTATTGCTTCATAAAATGCTGTGTTTATTTTATAAGAAATACATAGATCTTTTGTTGCATCAATTATTTGTTTGTTGAATTCAAAAACAGCTTCAGGATGTGATTGTAAGTGCTTTGGGATCTTATTTATATCTGTATCTAACCCTACACACAGGTAAGATCTTTTTGAAAAAATTTCTTTTATTAATTGTTCCCTCGTCATTTTACTGTTTAGGTATGTCTATCCTTTTTTCCATTTCTGATGCAATTGCTTTTTCATTAGCATTCCCGTTTTTCCGCAGCTCACTAATAATATTTTCTCTCGTTTCCTTATCATTGGTTTGACTTAGTTTGAACACATGATCTAAACTTTCTACTTCAATAGTAAATGAAGTAATTGCCTTTACCATTTTCCCAATATATTCTTCGGAAAGTTTATTAAAGCCAGCTACACTATCAGGCTTCTCATATTTATTCGTAATAGATTCCACAGCCAGCCTTGTATCGGCTTCATCGCCAAATTTTATTTTGCCCTTGGCATGCACTGTCATATAATTCCAGGTAGAGCCTGAGTGTGGGTTTACATACCAGCTTGCACTAACATAACAATGTGGTCCGCTAAATATAACCAACACATTTTCGTTTTTTACAAACGCTTTGTGATGATCAGTATTTCTCATTAAATGCCCCTTTAATAAAATCTTTCCATTGGTTTCTTGTATGTCAAGAGGAATTTGTGTTGCAACGGGGTAATCATTTCCGGGAACTGTAATTATTGCAAAAGAATTTTCTTTCATAAATGCAATAACTTTCTCATTATCTTTTTCGGTGTAATAACTAAATTTATACATCAGTAAGGTGATTTAAAATTTGTCCGAATTGATAAACATCTTCAAAAGTATTATAAAGCGGCACAGATGCAACACGAATAACATCAGGCTCTCGCCAGTCGCTAAGAACGCTATGCTTTTTTAATGCATCAAAAACTTCCTTTCCTTTTTGCAGCATTAAAATAGAAACCTGGCAACCTCTTTCTTCTTCATTATTTGGTGTAATAACTTCTAAAGCTTTCTTATTGGCATTATTTATCTCATCAAGAATAAATAATAAATAACCGGTAAGCAATTTTGATTTTTTAAAAAGATTTTCCATTCCTGCTTCTTCAAAAATATCAAGCGAAGCTTTGTGAGCCGCCATGCTGATGATGGGAGAATTACTTAACTGCCATCCTTCTGCGGTGGGTATGGGCTTAAAATTCTTTTCCATTTTAAAACGACTTTCTTTGTCATATCCCCACCAGCCTGCCATACGAGGAAGTGTTGTATCTGCATGAAATCGTTCATGAATATAAGCTCCGGCAATATTACCCGGACCGGAGTTAAGATATTTGTAAGAACACCAGCATGCAAAATCAACATCCCAGTCGTGCATATGTAATTCAATATTTCCCACTGCATGCGCAAGATCAAAGCCGCAATAAGCGTCGGCTTTGTGTGCAGCATCGGTAATAGCGTTCATATCGAACACTTTACCGGTGTAATAATTTATGCCGCCAAAAAGTACAAGCGCTAATTCATTTTTATTTTTATCAATTGTATCAAGAATATCTTCTGTCCTGATGTTATTTTCGCCTTCTCTTGGTGCAACTTCTATAATTACATCATCAGGATTTAAACCGTGCAATTTCACCTGCGATTCAAATGCATATTGGTCAGAAGGAAAGGCTTTTGCTTCACAAATTATTTTGTAACGCTTTTTTGTGGGACGGTAAAAAGTGCTTAGCAGTAAATGAAGATTTACAGTAAGATGATTCATTACCACAACTTCC
>DASYOS010000202.1:0-3336 GCA_036007525.1 Chitinophagaceae bacterium
TATATTGAATTGCAGGATGCATATAAGTCCATTCTGGAATCTTTTATTCATGCAGGCGCTATGAATGATTGTAAAGTGCAGGTGGTTAATGTGCACAGTGAATTTATTACAGAAGAAAATGTTGCGGAAAAATTAAATGAACTGGATGGGTTGTTAGTAGCGCCGGGTTTCGGACATAGGGGCGTGGAAGGAAAAATCAGCGCTGTAAAATATGCACGTGAAAATAATTTACCCTTTTTTGGTATTTGTTTAGGGATGCAAATGGCTGCTATCGAATTTGCTAGAAATATATTAGGTATAAAAGATGCGAATTCAACTGAAATGCAACCGGATACTGTAAACCCGGTAATAGATATGATGGAAGACCAAAAGAGAATTACCATGAAAGGAGGAACGATGCGGTTAGGCTCATATCCTTGTATTATCAAAGAAAAATCAATTGCATATAATATTTATGGCAAAACAGAGATCAGTGAAAGGCACCGCCACCGCTGGGAGTTTAATAACGCCTATTTAAGCAAGTTTGAAAATGCCGGAATGATAGCCAGTGGAATAAATCCTGAAACAGGATTGGTGGAAATTATTGAATTACCTAATCATCCATTTTTTATTGGAGTTCAATATCATCCTGAATTAAAGAGTACAGTTGAAAGCCCGCAACCAATATTCGTAAGTTTTATTAAAGCTGCAAAAGAATTTGCGGAAGCAAAGCATTCAATAAAAAGCCCTTTGTTGCAGAGCGAAATGATTTAGTGAGTTGTAAGTGATAAGTTATACGTTATAAGTTTGAGATGTTTTTTACTTAATACTTATAACATAAAAACGTACAACTCAATTTTCCTGCTTACTTAAAATCTCTTTCTTCATTTTATTCCAAAGCCCATCAAAGGTTTCATGATTTTCATCACGCCATCTTTTTGAAAAGGCTTTTATTTTTTCACTTTTATCTTCTTTTGTTAATGCAAAAAAGACTGTTATAGCTTCTTCATCGTTTGCTTTTGCCATGGCATTATATACTTCTTTTAACTCCTGTTCTTTTTTCATATTAGAAAAAGCTATTTCTTTTTCCATTTCTTCTCTCAGTCTTACTTTTTCATCATAACTCCCTGATGGCAATAATGTTTTTGCGATAACGGGCATCAATTCTATCAGCATCAAAATTATTACCAGCAAATAATATCTGAATTGTAATGCAGGATTATTTTTGATAAGATTATTAAGCGCTTCTATCCTTGTCAAAAACCCATCGTTAAAATAATTAGCAAACTGTTGCTCATCTTTTTTTATATTATCATCAATTGTTTGCTGTTCTTTCTCAATGGTGTTTAATTTTGGTTGATTAGTTGCCAGAAGAGTTTGATATTCTGCATCCAGTTTTTCATATTCTTTTTTCTTGGCGAGTGCTATATTTTTTATCCCAACTTTGCCTGTTCCCCCACTTCCATCTGATTCAGCTATGTAATTATCCCGTGATTTAGAAACGTCTGTATATTTTACAGCGAGTTCATTTTGTAATGCGGACTTTTGTTCTGCCAATTCAGTTTTTCGAATCTTATAAACTGCAGCAAGTTCATCTCTTTTTAGGATTTTCTTTTTTTCATTATCCAGTGAAGTTTGCAGTTTTATTTCTTTATTAAACATGTATAATATAGCAGGCTGTGCCATAAAAACCCCAATTGTGAGGGCTAATAATCCTCTAAATAAAAGAGGAGTGAATTTGCTCTTGTTAAATTTTGTTATTCCTTTTATTAGTGCCCTGTCAATAGTAAGAATAATGAAACCCATGAACATCCCTAATGCTACATATAAAAATGCATTGTCAATTATGGTTGAGAAAAAATACGTCCATGCAAGCGTTGCAAATATCCATGTTGTAAGTACTGTCATCCCCACAATTTTATAGCGGTTCCGATCAATTACACTATCTACTAAAAGCTCTTTTTCAGCTGTGGAAAGCCACCATAAAAATTCAGAAAACTGAGAAGGTTCATAATACTCCCTTTGGGAAATAGAAACATTTGTTTCAGACATGGTAATTAATTGAGAGTTTTAAAAATGTCGGTCAAATAAAAAGTTATAGTACAGATGTACGCAAGAGAGAAGTTGAAGTTGCCCCGCCAATGCGGGATTAAAAAAGGAAGCGATACCTTATCTTATGCAAACATATTTTATTAAGTAGTTAATATTATATCACAACATAATATTAACAGTTTATTGATGAGATGATTTAAACTCTTATCTATATAAAGCTGTCTATTACCTATCTTTGCTCCGCTAAATTTAAGAGCATCTAACTAAACAAAATAAAATGAAAAATTTATTATTCTCAATCTTATTATTATCTACCATTTCAGCTTTTGCCCAACCTAAAGGAATGGGTAAAAATGATGCCGAGGCCAAGAAAATATTGGATGCCGTGAGTGCCAAGTTCAAAAGCTTTAAAACCGTTACGGCAAAATTCAATCTAAAAATAGAAAACTCTGCAGGTAAGGTGCAGGGATCAAAATCCGGGGTGGTAAATCTCAAAGGAACTAAATACAGAATAAATGTTACCGGTCAGGAAATTTATAGTGATGGTAACACCACATGGACGTATGATAAAGCAAGTAATGAAGTGCAGATAAATAAAGTTGATAGATCTGCTACTACCATTACCCCACAAAAAATGTTTACTAACTTTTACGATAAAGATTTTTTGTATAAAACAAATCCTGATGTAAAAGTTGGCGGTAAAATGATGCAGGAAATAGAATTGACACCTCTTGATAAAAGCAAGACATTTTTTAAAGTATTGGTTGCTGTTGATAAGGCGACTCAAACGATAAGACAAACAAAAGTTTTTGAAAAAAATGGTAACCGTTATACATATAGCGTTGTTAGTATGATTACCAATACCTCATTACCGGATGCATTATTTGTATTTGATGCAAAAAAATATCCCAAAGTAGAAGTTGTAGACTTGAGATAACAAGTCCTATGAAAAATGGAAAGACGTTGTTCCGATAGATATCGAGAGCAACGTCTTTTTTATTGAGAGGAGCTACCCCATCTAAAAGTTTTGATTTGTAGACCAGCCAGATCAATTACCCTGTCAACCACTGTTGCCGCAGCTTCTTCAATTGTTTTTGGCTTGCTGTAAAAAGAAGGTGTGGCCGGGCAAATTATGCCGCCGGCAAGTGTTACGGTTTCCATATTACGAATATGAATAAGATTGTAAGGAGTATCTCTTATTACGCAAATCAGTTTCCTTCTTTCTTTCAGAATAACATCTGCTGATCTTGTAATCAGGTCATTGGAAACGCCGGATGCAATTCTGCCTAAAGTGCCCATGCTGCA
>DASYOS010000203.1:0-7090 GCA_036007525.1 Chitinophagaceae bacterium
TAATATGCGGGGCAGGGTGATGAGCGTGAACTCCATGTTTATTAATTCAAGTAATGAATTGGGGCAATTTGAAAGCGGTGTCGCAGCAAAATTAATGGGGGTTGTTCCGTCAGTGATATTTGGGGGATGTATGACCATAGGAGTAGTTGTAGCTACATGGTTTAAAGCGCCTACGCTCAGAAAAATGCAGTATTAAACTTCCTTTTTTCTTATCTTACTTAAAATTTTTTATGAAAAGAAAACAATTCTTACAGGCTTCAACATTTACCCTGGCAGAACTCACACTAGCAGATTACAAGTCTTTTTCGTATTTTTTTGCTGATCCCTGGAAAATTAGAATGCTGCGGAATGATATTGGCATTTTTACAGAAAAAGGCGGCACTATTGCATTCATGCTATCAAAAAAAGGGATTGTAGTTGTTGATTCAGAATTTCCTGAACAGGCTCAACACCTAATAGCGGAACTTAAAAAAAGAAGTAATAACCCTTTCCGCCTTTTGATAAATACTCATCATCATGGGGATCATACAGGCGGGAATATTGAATTTAAAAATTTGGTTCCACATGTTGTGGGGCATGAAAATTGTTTAGCAAATCATAAGCGTGTTGCAGAACAACAAAAAACAACGGGTAAGCAATTATTTGCTGATACAATTTTTAAGGATACCTGGAAAACAAAAATTGGGAAGGAAAAAATAAAAGCTCATTATTTTGGCGCTGCACATACTAATGGCGATGCGATAATTCATTTTGAGCATGCGAATATTGCACATATGGGTGATTTGGTTTTTAATCGTCGGTATGCTTTTATTGATAGAAGTGCCGGTGCAAATATTAGAAGCTGGATAAATGTATTGGATAAAACTTTATCCACTTTTGATAATGAAACTCTTTTTATTTTTGGTCATGCTTTTGATCCGGAAAAAGTAACAGGCAATAAGGAAGATTTAAAAGCCATGCAGAATTATCTTGCCAAAATGTTACAATTTGTTGAAGGCGAAATAAAATCAGGAAAATCTAAAGAGGAAATTTTAAAGGCTACCTCAATTCCAGGTGTTGAAGAATGGAAAGGAGATGGGATACAAAGAGGTCTAACAGCAACTTATGAGGAACTGACTGGCGCCAAATAAATTTTAAAACATTAAATGAATAAACTATTAATTATTGATGATGACGAAGATGTAAGCGCAATGCTTTTTATCTTATTAAGATCAAAAGATTTCGAGGTAGCGGTTGTAACAAAATCTGAAGATATTTTTAATAAGATAAAAACGTTTAAGCCTGATATTATTTTGCTGGATGTTTTTTTAACAGGATATGATGGTAGGGTTATTTGTAAGCAGTTAAAATTCCATCCCGATTCCAGTCATATTCCCGTGATATTGGTATCAGGAGATGATGAAGTTTTGCAGTCTGCCGAACAATATGGCGCTAATGATGTTATTCAAAAACCTTTTGAAGCGGAGATGCTTCTTTCTAAAATAAATAACCTGATAAAGTAAATAACATCTTCGTATATCACTTTACTTCTTTTATAAGCCCTTCCATAACATAATGTACTATTGGGCAAAATGTAGAATTTTTTAGTGTGAGTTGTGGCCTTTTAATTATCACATCCTCATCAGTATAGGGAAAGCGAACACAATCGCTGGGCCGGTTCTCATAAATACTGCAATAATTATCTTCTCCTAAAAAAGGGCAGGGCATTTTTTTAGCCACATAATCTCCTTCTTCATCAACACGTAAATAGGTTTCAATAAAGTCGCCCTCTTTCATTTTTAAATGCCTGGAAATTCGTTTTATATCGGGGGTTTTAAAACGTGGAGAATAGTTTTTGCAGCAATTAGCGCATTCTAGGCAATTTATTTTAGAAAAAGCTTCATTATGCAGGGTGGGTAATACTTTCAGAACTCTATTCTTATCGGGCCTCTCTAAAAATCGCTTATATTTTTTTTGATTTTCAGAAGATTTTTTCTCCCAGTTATGCAAAGCCTCTTCTTTCATCATGTAAAGATAATGTATGCTGTGATGGATGATATTATAGCTTATTATTTAGCCGTTCCGTTGTAACTTTGCGGCGGTTTAATAAACATTATTCAGGAGAATGCCACGGCTTTGCAACGCACATCGCCCATGAGTAAAGCCACGAACTAAAAAAATAAAGAAGCAATGAATCTTTTTGAGAAGCAGGCAAAAGAGTTTACAGAAAGGCACATAGGACCTAATGAACAGGAAACAGGGGAAATGTTGAAGGAAATTGGTGTGAATTCATTGCAAGAATTGATAAATAAAACTATTCCCTCTGCCATTCAAATTAAAGGGGATCTTGATGTAACCCCAGCGATGAGTGAGTTTGAATATTTGACTGATTTGAAAAAAATAGCAGCAAAAAATAAAGTCTATAAATCATATATAGGTCAGGGATATTATGATACTATAGTGCCGAGTGTTATTCTTAGAAATCTCTTTGAAAATCCGGGCTGGTATACACAATACACTCCTTACCAGGCTGAAATTGCCCAGGGACGTTTAGAAAGTTTATTGAATTTTCAAACAATGGTAAGCGACTTAACGGCGCTACCAATTGCTAACGCTAGTCTGCTTGATGAAGGTACGGCTGCTGCTGAAGCAATGGCAATGCTTTTTAATCATAAAAATCGCGATCATGAACATGCAACATCTCCAAAGTTTTTTGTGGATGACAAAATATTTGCACAAACAAAAGATGTATTAATAACAAGAGCAAAGCCTATTGGTATTGAATTGGTGTTTTCAAATTTTCATTCTGTGCAATTGGATGACAGCTTTTTTGGAGCAATTATTCAATACCCAAACAGTGAAGGAAACATTGAAGATTATCGCAAATTCATAAATGCAGTGCATGATGTAAACGCTCAGGTGGTAATGGCAACAGATCTTTTGGCTTTAACCCTGCTTACGCCTCCAGGCGAATTGGGCGCTGATGTTGCAATTGGGTCTTCGCAAAGGTTTGGTGTGCCCTTAGGATTTGGAGGTCCGCATGCTGCATTTTTTGCTACTAAAGATGATTTTAAAAGGAGTATTCCGGGACGTATAATCGGAGTAAGTGTTGATGCACAGGATAATCGTTGCCTGCGTATGGCTTTACAAACAAGAGAGCAACATATACGCCGCGAAAAAGCAACTTCAAATATTTGCACAGCTCAGGCCTTGCTTGCAAATATGGCTGCTATGTATGCTGTATACCATGGCGCAGAAGGATTAAAAAATATTGCAAAAAGAATTAGTGTATTAACGCGTGCTTTAGTTAACGAATTAAAAAGTTATGGTTATGAAGTTAAGAATGAAAGTTATTTTGATACAATTACTGTAGGTGTTTCCAATTCTTCTGTTATTAAAAAAATGGCAGAAGAAAATAAAATGAATTTTCATTACGCTAATCCAACAACAGTCTCTATTTCTATTGATGAGACTACCACTCAATCCGACGTGTTGAGCATCGCAAAAATATTCTGTTCGATTAAAAAGGGAAATTCTAAAGAAATAATTTTTGACAGTGCGTCTGGTCTTGAAAATATCCCAACTTCTCTTACAAGAACTTCATCATATTTATTGCATCCTGTTTTTAACAGCCATCATAGTGAAACAGAAATGATGCGGTATCTAAAGATTTTGGAAAACAAAGATCTTTCTCTTGTTCACTCAATGATATCACTCGGTTCCTGCACTATGAAATTAAATGCAGCTTCAGAATTAATTCCTGTGAGCTGGCCTGAGTTTAGCAAAATTCATCCTTTTGCACCTGCGGATCAAACAGAAGGTTATCAAATTATTGTTAAGGAATTAGAAAGAATGCTGTGTACCATAACAGGATTTACTGCCTGTAGCTTGCAGCCTAATAGTGGTGCCCAGGGGGAATACGCAGGTTTATTGTGCATTAAGGCTTATCATGAAAACAGAAAAGAAAGTAATCGTGATGTTATATTAATTCCTATTTCTGCACATGGCACAAATCCCGCCTCGGCGATTATGGCTGGTTTTAAAGTTGTTGTTACTAAATGCGATGACGCAGGAAATATAGATGTAAATGAATTGAAAGAAAAAGCTGAAAAGTATAAAGATTCTCTTGCAGGTTTAATGGTTACCTATCCATCTACGCATGGGGTGTTTGAAGAAAGTATAAAAGAAATTTGTCAATTAATTCATGATAATGGAGGCTTGGTTTATATGGATGGTGCCAATATGAATGCCCAGGTGGGTTTAACATCTCCGGGAATTATTGGTGCTGATGTTTGCCATCTTAACCTTCATAAAACTTTTGCTATTCCACATGGAGGTGGCGGGCCTGGTATGGGACCGATCTGCGTAAATAAAACACTTGCTCCTTATTTACCTGGGCACCCGGTTTTATCAAATACGCAACATCAAACTCACGCAATTAGCGCTGCACCTTATGGCTCTGCAAGTATTTTGCTAATCAGTTATGCTTATATTAAAATGCTGGGGGCAACGGGTATCCGTAAAGCGACTGAATACGCAATACTTAATGCCAATTACATGAAATTCAGATTAAAGAAGTATTATAAAATATTGTACACAGGAAAAGGCGGTACTTGTGCACATGAGTTTATAGTTGATCTGAGGCCGTTTAAAAGTGTCGGCATAGAAGCTGAAGATGTTGCTAAAAGGCTTATGGATTATGGTTTTCATGCCCCAACACTCAGCTTTCCTGTGGGGGGAACGATAATGATTGAGCCCACTGAAAGTGAGAACAAGGCGGAGCTTGATCGTTTTTGCGATGCATTAATAAATATTTATAAAGAAATAGAAAATATAGATGCAAAAATTGATAAAGCAAATAATCCTTTAAAAAACGCACCTCATACTTTATCTGTTATAACAGCTGATGAATGGAAATATTCATATACCCGACAGCAAGCTGCGTTTCCTTTAGCATATTTAAAAGAAAATAAATTTTGGCCATCAGTTAGCAGAGTAAATAATACGTATGGAGATAGGAATTTAATTTGTACTTGTGAGCCAACAGAAAGCTATCTGGAAAACGCAGAAAGTTAGCTATGAATTATGGGTATCAATTGTTGGCTTATAAAAATCAGGTATAAAGATGCAGGTAGAAGTAAGTAATTATTTTGCTGTTCTTTCATTGGGCAAATTAGTAACGCCTCGTCTGGGTTTATTGTTTTGTATTTGTTTTATCCTTTCTTTTTGTTCGGGCGTAAGCATTGCTTGTAATCTTTTATGTTTCTCTTTTTTCAATTGAGCTAATTTTGCCTTCTTCTGTCTTTGAGTTAACTTGGAATTACTTTTTATTGCAGCTTCTTTCGCTTTATATATATCTATTTGTCTTTGTTGTTGTTTAGATATGCCTGGTTGGTTAACAGTTCCTTTATATTGTTTTTCCATCGGTAAAGCAGAATCCCTTTGATTTAGCCTTTCATCCTGTGCAGAAACTTTAAAACTAATGATGCTTATAATTATGAAAATACTGAAGATCTTTATCATGGTAGTTTATTTTTAAGATAGATTGTAAATTACCAAAAAAGTTTAACCGGGATGTGTTAAATAAAAAAATCCCGCAAATGCGGGATTAAAAATTAGATGTTTATATCATCTTAAAAATAAAAGTTCCCTGTACTTTGGTAATTCCCATAATTTATCATCTACCAGTAGTTCCAGTTTATCTACATTGTATCGGATATCATCAAAGCATGATTTAACGGTATCGCAATAGGCTATTGCTTTTTTTCTTGTATCTGTAATCTCATTGGCAACTTTTCTTGCTGCAATCATTTTTTCTACTTTATCACTCATGCCATTGACATGATCGGCAATTGCACCAACTATCTGGAGTTGATTTGCAGATGCAGCATCCGTGAGTCCAACATCTTTTAATCCTTTTATATTTTGTATTAAAATATTTTGATATTTTATAGCAGCTGGTAAAATATGGTTGGTTGCGAGGTCTCCCATCACTCTGGCTTCTATCTGTACTTTCTTTATATAACTCTCCAATAAAATTTCATGTCGGGCTTCGAGTTCGCTGTGCGAATAAATCTTATTTTGTTCAAACAATTTTTTTGCTTTTGGTGTAACAAACGCATCTAAAGCCAGTGGGGTTGTTTTCACATTTGGTAAACCCCTCTTTTTAGCGTCCTGTTCCCACTTTTCGCTATAGCCATCGCCTTCAAATAAAACTTGTTTACTTTCAACAATATATTTTTGAATTACCTGCAGCAAGGCAATCTCTTTCTTTTCTCCTTTTTCAATAATTGCATCTACATCCTGTTTAAATTTGGTAAGCGTATCGGCAATAATTGTATTTAAGACTGTCATTGCACCTGCACAGTTTTCGGAAGAACCTACAGCTCTGAATTCAAATTTATTTCCGGTAAAGGCAAAAGGGGAAGTTCTGTTTCTATCGGTATTATCCAACATTAATTCAGGTATACTTTTATGAATATCCAGTTTTAGTATGGCTTCATCCTGTTCATCAAATTTTTCCCCTACTCTGGTTTCTATTTGTTTTAAAACATCGGTTAAATACTTTCCGATAAATATTGAGATAATTGCGGGTGGTGCTTCATTAGCGCCTAACCTATGATCATTACCTGCAGATGCAATTGATGCTCTCACAAGATCTGCATAATCATGAACAGCTTTAATGGTATTAACAAAAAATGCTAAAAACATTAAGTTTGTTTTTGGTGTTTTACCCGGCGCTAAAAGATTTACTCCAGTATTAGTTGCCAGGCTCCAGTTATTATGTTTGCCGCTTCCATTAATGCCTGCAAAAGGTTTTTCATGAAGTAACACAACAAGATTATGCCGCTTGGCAACTCTTGTCATAATATCCATTAAAAGCGTATTGTGATCAACAGCAATATTTACTGCTTCATAAATCGGAGCACATTCAAACTGTGAAGGCGCCACTTCATTATGGCGTGTACGCAATGGTATGCCAAGTTTGTAGGCTTCATCTTCATAATCTCTCATAAATGCATATACCCTTTCCGGTATGGAAGCAAAATAATGATCTTCCAGTTGTTGCCCTTTTGCCGGGGCATGTCCAAAAACAGTTCTACCTGTCATA
>DASYOS010000204.1:0-4917 GCA_036007525.1 Chitinophagaceae bacterium
TTCTATTTTATCTTCGATACTTTCGGCACTAGTCTGAGCCAAAACTGACATTTTATGTCCATTTTTTTTAAGTAAAGCTATATTCAGTATTTTTTTTACTTCATCAATCGTATAAAGCCTGGAATTTCCGGATGATCTGCCTGGATGTACTAAAGCATACCGTCGCTCCCAAACCCTTAAAGTATGGGCTTTAATACCTGAAAAGCGCTCCACGTCGTTTATCGTAAATTTTTTCATAGTTAGGCATTGTGGAATTGGAACATACGTACTTTTTGGGTTGGAAGTTTGTGTTCCGGAGTTAATCTTTTTGATTAATTATGCACAAAAAAATAATCGAACCAAATAGTACATATATTTTTTCTGGTTACCCACCTAAAGGTTTAGGTGTTTGTATATTTGCACCCTTAATATTGTCGTTTGAAAGAGGATAAAGTTATTGAAGCAGGTGATGCGATTGAGGTTTTTGGTGCCCGTGTTCATAATCTTAAGAATATTGATATAAGCATTCCAAAAAATAAACTTGTAGTTATTACCGGGATAAGTGGAAGCGGCAAATCTTCATTAGCTTTTGATACAATTTATGCCGAAGGGCAAAGGCGTTATATGGAAAGTTTTTCTGCTTACGCCAGGCAGTTTATTGGTGATATGGAACGCCCCGATGTAGATAAGATTACAGGGCTTTCACCTGTTATTTCCATTGAGCAAAAAACTACTAACAAAAATCCACGCAGCACAGTAGGCACTGTTACAGAAGTGTACGATTTTTTTCGCTTATTATTTGCAAGGGTAGGAGAAGCATATAGTTACAACACTACTAAAAAGATGGTTAAGTGGAGCGAAGAGGAAATAGTAAATAATATTTTCAAAAAATTTAAAAATAAAAAAATCTCTTTACTGGCACCTTTGGTTCGTGGGCGTAAAGGGCATTACAGGGAATTGTTTGAAGACGTGAGAAAAAAAGGTTTCCTAAAAGTGAGGGTTGATGGGGAAGTAAAAGACCTGGTTGCAAAGATGCAGGTGGATAGGTATAAAATTCATGATATAGAATTAATAGTAGATCGCCTGCAGGTTACAGATGATATGAAAGTGCGGCTTAGCCAAAGTGTACAAAAGTGTTTGCAATTAGGTAAAGAATTAATGTTCATATTAATTAATGATGAAGAGCAACTAATACAATATAGTAAACAGTTGATGTGTGAAACATCAGGCATTAGCTATGAAGAGCCATCGCCAAATAGTTTTTCTTTTAACTCGCCCTACGGTGCATGTCCCACATGCAAAGGACTTGGAAGTGTTTACCGTATAAATCCTGAGTCCATAATCCCTGACTGGAAATTAACTATTAACGAAGGTGGGATCACTCCCCTGGGAGAAGAGCGACAGGCGTATGTTTTTAAACAGGTTCAGCAGGTGGCCAAAAAACATAAGATAAATTTAGATAAGCCATTGAAAGATATACCTGCAAAGGCACTAAATATTCTTTTATATGGTAAAGAGGAAGTACATGATGACGATACAGTTGACTTTGACCTTAATGAAAAAGTTATTACCGAAAATGAGGATGCTGAAGAGGGGAAAGCATATTATGCAACCGAATATGAAGGAATAATAAACATGCTAAAGCGGTGGTTTAGCGCCAGTACAACCAGTGAGGGAATGCTGGCGTGGGTAGAAAAATATTTTCAACTAAAAACATGTACAAGCTGTAATGGAAAAAGGTTAAGAAAAGAAAGTTTGTGGTTTAAAATAGATGGAAAAGATATTGCTGAACTAAGTGAATTAAATCTTGATAAATTAATTGCCTGGTTTGATGATATTGAAGACCGTTTAAGCAACAGGCAGAACCAGATAGCAAAAGATATTTTGAAGGAAATAAGAGACCGGTTGCAGTTTTTGCTGGATGTGGGATTGAATTATTTAAGCATGAACCGTTCTTCTAAAAGCCTTAGTGGCGGAGAGTCTCAACGCATAAGGTTAGCTACACAGATAGGCTCACAATTACAGGGTATAACATATATTTTAGATGAGCCAAGTATTGGTTTACATCAAAGGGACAACCGCCGACTGATTGATGCTTTAAATAATTTGCGCAATATTGGTAACAGCGTTATAGTTGTTGAACATGATAAAGATATTATGCTTGCTGCTGATTATTTAATTGATATTGGCCCTAATGCAGGCAAACATGGCGGGCAAATTGTTGCATCAGGTATTCCCAAAGATCTTTTGAAATTAAATACAGTTACATCTTCTTATCTCAACGGGCATAAAAAAATACCAGTGCCCGCAGAAAGAAGAAAAGGTAATGGTAAAACATTAAAGATAAAAGGTGCTTCAGGAAATAATTTAAAAGATGTAACTGCTACATTTCCTTTGGGAAAATTTATTTGCATTACCGGTGTAAGTGGCAGTGGAAAATCTACTTTAATAAATGAAACACTTTATCCGCTCTTAAGTAAACATGCATACAATAGTAAAATGATCCCGCTGGAATTTAAAACTATTGATGGACTGGAAAATCTTGATAAGGTTATTGAAATAAATCAATCGCCTATTGGCAGAACACCAAGAAGCAATCCTGCAACATATTGCGGATTTTTTACAGATATCAGAACATTATTTGCTGCTGTTCCTGAAGCAAAGATCAGGGGCTATACACCAGGGCGTTTTTCTTTTAATGTAAAAAGTGGCCGTTGCGATGTTTGTGAAGGGGGCGGAATGAAAGTTATTGAGATGAATTTTTTACCTGATGTGTATGTGCATTGCGAAAAATGTAATGGTAAAAGGTATAACCGTGAAACTTTGGAGATACGGTATAAGGGGAAATCTATCAGCGATGTTTTAGATATGACTGTAGATGAAGCAGTTGAATTTTTTCAAAATGTGCCATACATATATAGAAAAATAAAAGTGCTGCAGGATGTAGGCCTGGGGTATATAACATTGGGACAAAGTGCTGTAACCCTTAGTGGCGGAGAAGCTCAACGGGTAAAGCTTTCTACCGAACTCGGAAAACGAGACACCGGAAAAACATTTTATATTTTAGATGAGCCTACAACCGGGTTGCATTTCCAAGACATTCAGCATCTTGCTGATGTATTAAATAAATTGGTTGACAGGGGTAATACAGTATTAGTGATTGAGCATAATATGGATATTATTAAAATTGCAGATTATATTATTGATCTTGGCCCTGAGGGGGGCGATGGTGGCGGCAGAATATTATTTGAAGGCAAACCGGAAGATCTTATTAAAAATAAAGAAAGCTATACAGCCCAATTTTTAAAAGCAGAATTAAATTAAGGTGTCCTACACCTCACAGGTGTAGGACACCTATTCGCAGCTCCGAATCATTTTTATATGCTCTATACCATCTTCTAAATAAACTTCGCTGCATTGTGTAAAACCCAGGGAGCCATAAAACTGCTTTAAATATAATTGTGCCCCAATTTTTATTGGCAAATTTCCAAATAATTCATGAAGTTTTTCAATAGATCTTACCATTAGCTCTTTTCCTATTTGCTTGCTTCTTATAGATGGCGACGTTACAACTCTTCCGATAGATATTTCTTCATATGCAAGCCCTGCTGGCATTAAACGGGTGTAGGCAATTAATTTATTTTGCTGCTCCGTGTGGAGTTCTTCGGACCATCCCATAAAGTGTTGTGATTGTTGATCCTTGTCATCACAATCCTGAAAGACACAATTCTGTTCTACAACAAAAGCCTCATTTCTTAATTGTAAGATGGAATACAATTCATCAGGCGTAAGGGAGTTAAAGGCTTTGCAGCTCCAGCTAATGTTCATCCTGCAAATTAACTATTGGATGGGAATGGAGGTACAATAAAAATCTTTATTGTAGAAATGGGGGAGGGTTATAACAATAAAAAAAGCATCGAAGTTTTGATTATACCAGCCGAAGCTTGTACACTTACTAACCCGATGCTTTTGCTTTTAAATTTGTGATTGTCTGTTGAAGGATTTTCACTCCTCTAATTGCTTGCACAAGATACGATAACGCGAAAGCGTTTTCCAAATATTTGCCCTTTATAATTTGCACACTTTTTTAACAGACTTATAAACAATGATTAAATATGAAATAAACATTTTTGATTGCTATATCCACATTTTAATAGCCATATTTATCTTTCCATCTCTCTTTCCAAAATTTTCTCATCTCTTCTTCACGTTGATTTTTACCGGGCTCGTATAGTTTTGTGCTTTTTATCTTATCCGGGAGATATTCCTGCTCTGCAAAATTCTTTTCAAAATTATGAGCATACTTATATTCCTTTCCATAATCAAGGTCTTTCATTAACCTCGTTGGCGCATTGCGGATATGTAACGGTACGGGCAGATCCCCATATCTTTTTACCATTTCCTGCGCTTGCCCAATTGCTAAATAAGATGCATTACTTTTTGGTGAGCCCGCAAGATAAATGGCACACTGCGCAAGAATAATTCTTGCCTCCGGATAGCCAATAACATGTACAGCCTGAAAAGTATTTGTTGCCAGCAATAATGCGTTAGGGTTGGCATTTCCAATATCTTCACTGGCCAATACAATCATTCTCCTGGCGATATACTTTACGTCCTCACCTCCATCAATCATTCGTGCCAGCCAGTATACAGCACCATTAGGGTCGCTGCCCTTTACTGATTTTATAAATGCAGAAATAATATCATAATGCTGTTCACCTTTTTTATCATACAGTGCAACTTTTTTCTGCGCTATTTGCATTACTAAAGTGTCTGACACTTCCAAAGTGTCTGACGCCTTAGCTGAATCTACAACCAACTCTAATAAATTATATAATTTTCTTGCGTCACCTCCTGAAATATTTAGCAGTGCTTCTGTTTCTTTTAATACTATCTTTTTTTCTTTGAGTAAATCATCTTTTTCAATCGCATCATTTA